>CADBQJ010000182.1 GCA_902796785.1 Fibrobacter succinogenes | reverse complement strand
GCCTCGTCGTACTTCTTCTGCTTCTCGGCGATGCGCCCCAGATAGTAATAGGCGTTGAACCCCTTGTCGGGATAGTCGAAGGCCCGCTTGAAGTTGTAGGCCGCCTTGTCGAGCTCGCCCAGCTCGAAACGGCTCACGCCGGCGAAGTAGTAGGCGCCGGGATGGCCGGGCTGGCGGTTGAGCACGTCGCGCCACTTGACCGCGGCCTCGGCGTACTTTTTCTGGTTGACCAGCTCGATCCCCTTGAGGAAAACGGGGTCGTCGTAGGAGAATTCCGCCCCCTGCGCGAACAACGCGAGGGCGGAAACCATCAGAATCGCGGCGGAACGGCGGAAAAGAGCGGTCATCGTGGGCTCCTCAGAGGCCAAAAAATGGGCTCCCATGCCTAAAAAGTAAAAAAAGAGCGGCGATCCGCCACTTTGATGAAAAGAACCCGTTTATATATTATTGGGTACTGCTTGTGACTCGTGCAACACTCACACCGGTAGTGCCATGAAAATGAAAAGTCTGACCCAGGTTGTGATTTTCGGGACGTTCTGTGCTTCCGTTTCCTGGGGCGCCGTGTCGTTCAACATCGACAAGTTCAACGCGCCCGAACCCTGCGAAGAGAGCGACTACATCAAGTCGATCGGCCCCTCCGTCCGGCCCAGCGAAGTCTCCGCGGGCTCCTTCTTCATCCGCTGCAAGACCGAAGACCCCTTCGACGAATCGGTCATCGACTACCAGCTGAACCGCGGCCAGCCCACCCCGGCCATCTCCAAACTGCGCAAATTCACGCTGCCCGGGGCCTCCCCGATGGCCATCGTCCGCGCCAAGGTCTACCTGAACGAAGGGGCCAACGCCGAAGACGACATCGAAACGGTCTATTTCGACGGCAACTACCTGCTCACCGACGAAGACACCGAAGACCTGTACGTGAAGTACAACGGCAAGATGACCAAGCTGAAGTACATCAACGACAAGCCCGCGCAGGTCCGCTTCGTCACCGACCCCGAAGGGGCCTCCATCATCGTGGAAGGCACCACCCTCGGCTCGACTCCCGCCACCGTCCCGATCGGCGGCGAGGAAGTGCTGGTGACCATCGCCAAGAACGGCTACTACAACTCCTACAAGACGCTGAAGCCCATTCCCGGCAAGGAAATGAGCGAAAACGTCCCGCTCAAGCCCCGCGCCACCCTGCCCGACACCGCCGGCTCCTTCGCCACCCGCATCAAGAACCTGAAGGACAACCGCGACGTGGCCGCCCTCGAGGGGCTGAACGCCGAGATCGACGGCGCCATCGCCGTCTGGCCCGACCGCGTGGCCGCCAACAAGAGCGAAGTGGTCAAGAACGCGCCCGTTCCCAAGAAGGCCAACGGCGAAAGCGACGCGGCCTTCGGCAAGCGCAAGGCCCAGGCCGAGGAAGACCTCTCCGCCCTCCAGGTCAAGCTGGACCAGGAAGGCAACCTGCAGATGAACAAGATGGCCGAGCTGAAGAGCAAGGACCTCCCCGCCGCCATCAAGGCCGCGCAGGCGGTTCCGACCGCCGAGCCCGAGCCCGAAGCCGACTCCGACGACGAGGACGAAGAGGACGTCGCCGACGCCTCCGACGCGGTGTCCGACGAGCAGAACCAGGAAGACGCCGCCTTCGACGCGGTGACCGACGTCTTCGGCTACGGCGACGACATCAAGAAGTACGTGGGCTACACCCTCGCGGTGGCCGCGGTCGCCTCGCTGACCATGACCGTCCTCGAATGGATGTACGTCAACACCGCGCAGGACGCCGTGGACGACACCAAGAAGATGCTGAAGGAGGAATACGCCCGCATCGACGAATGCCGCGCCAACCCCGCCTCCGACGCCTGCCACGGCCTCGCCGGCGGCCCCGACTTCAAGGGGACGAAGGCGGCCGAATACCTCAAGGAAAAGCTGGACGACAACAACGACAACCTCGACCAGCACAAGACCCGCCGCCTGATCTGGGGCATCTCCGCCGGCGTCGCCGGCGTGGGCGCGGGCGTCCTGCTCTTCGTTCCGTTCTAATGGACGCGCTGCTGATCGAAGAACTGAAGGTCCACTGCACGGTGGGCCTTCTTCCTTTGGAGAGGACCGCCCCGCAGGAGATCCTCTTCGACGCCGAGCTCTTCTGCGACCTGGACGAGACCTCGCGGACGGACGTCCTGGGGAGCACGCCCGACTACCACGCCTGCTGCGACGAGATCGCCGCGCACGCGGCCGAAGCCGGCTGCGGCACGCTCGAGGCGCTGGCGCGCGGCTGCGCGGAACGCCTTCTGGAGCGGTGGCCCGCGATCGAGGCCGTCTCGATGACGGTCCGCAAGCCCTCGGCGCACCCCGACGCGAAAAGTTGCGGCGTGCGGCTCCGAATCGTTCGCAAAAACCGCGCGAAGGACTTAGATTAGGGGAAGAAGACCTTTTGGAGGTGTCATCGTGAGCAACTACGGAATGCGTACCCTGGTGATGATCATGGCCGGCGGGCAGGGATCCCGCCTGCAGCCGCTGACCAAGGAACGCGCCAAGCCCGCCGTCTACTTCGCGGGCAAGTACCGCATCATCGACTTCGTCCTCAACAACTTCGTCAACTCCGGCTTCTACAAGATCAAGGTGCTGACGCAGTTCAAGTCGGACTCGCTCATCCGCCACATCTCCACCGCCTGGAGCTTCAACCGCGCCCTGGGCCACTTCGTGGACATCGTCCCCGCGCAGATGCGCACCGGCGAGAACTGGTACCGCGGCACGGCCGACGCCATCTACCAGAACCTCAACCTGGTGAAGGAGGAGCGCTGCGAGTACCTGGCGGTCTTCGGCGGCGACCACATCTACAAGATGGAGGTCAACCAGCTGGTGAAGTTCCACGAGCGCAAGGGCGGCGTCGCCACCGTGGCGGCCATCCCCGTCCCCGTGGAGGAGGCGCGCGAATTCGGCATCATCGAGGTGGACGACAACTGGAAGATGGTCGGCTTCGAGGAAAAGCCCCGCGTCCCCAAGGAGATCCCCGGCCGCCCGGGCTGGTGCCTGGCCTCGATGGGCAACTACGTCTGGAACTCGAACTTCCTCATCGAGACGCTCGAGTCCGACGCCATCGACAACGAGTCCTCGCACGACTTCGGCAAGGACATCCTGCCGGCGCTCTTCCAGGACTACCCGATCTACGTCTACGACTTCTCGCGCAACCACGTGCCCGACGAGACCACCTCCGGTTTCTGGAAGGACGTGGGGACGCTCGACGCCTACTTCGAGGCCAACATGGACGTCTGCGCCATCGCGCCGGAGTTCAACCTCTACAACCTGAGCTGGCCTCTGCGCACCTACAACTGGAACCTCCCTCCGGCCAAGTTCGCCTTCGCCGGCGAGGGCGGCGACACCCGGCGCGGCCAGGCCGTGGACTCCATCATCTGCGAAGGGAGCATCATCTCGGGCGCCACGGTGCGCAGCAGCGTCATCAGCCCGAACGTCTTCGTCCACAGCTGGGCCGAGGTGAACGAGTCGATCCTCTTCCCCGACGTGGTGGTGGGCCGCCACGCCAAGATCCGCCGCGCGATCCTCGACAAGGGGATCCGCATCCCCGAGGGGTTCCGCATCGGCTTCGATCCCGAGGAGGACCGCAAGCGGTTCTACGTGACGGAGAGCGGCATCGTCGTCATCCCGAAGGGGACCGTGATCCAGTAGGCGGCGCGTTCAGCCGTTGAGATCGTCCAGACCGCCGGGCTCGAACCCGGCGGTTCCCTTTTCCGCGAGCTTCCCGAAGAAGTCGTCCAGCAGTGCGCGGAACGCCTCCGGGTCGGCGGCGTGGAGCAGGTCCGCGCGCGCGGAGGCCCCGCCGGGAACGGCCTTCATCAGCCGCGCGGCCACGAGCTTCAGCCGGCCCAGCCGCCCGGAGGGGGTGAATCCGTCCTCCTCCAGGAAGCGCTCGTAGTCGGCGAAGAGGGCGCGCTGCTCCTCCGGCGAGGGGACGCGCGGCGCCCCGCCCTCCCAGGCGTCGGCGATCTGCGCGAGAAGCCAGGGGTTGTGGATGGCGCCGCGGCCCGAGCTGACGCCGTCGACGCCGCTGGTCTCCAGGCGCATGACCGCCTCCTCGACCGTGCGCACGTCGCCGTTGCCCACGACGGGCATCTCCGGCCGGAGCTCCGTCGCGAGCCGCTTGGCCCGGGCGATGGCCCCCCAGTCCGCGGCGCCGGCGTATCCCTGCGCGCGGGTGCGGCCGTGGACCACGAGCAGGTCGAGCCCCTCGCCGCAGGCGATCCGCACGCACTCGTCGAGCGTCGGGCGGCTCTCGTCCCAGCCGGTGCGGACCTTCAGCGAGAGCGGCAGCGGGCAGGCGCGCCGCGCCTCGGCGACCAGGCGGGCCAGGCGGGGCAGGTCCTTCAGCAGCTGCGAGCCGCCCCCCTTGCGCACCATCTTGGGCGCGGGGCAGCCGGCGTTGATCTCGACGGCGTCGATTCCCAGGTCCGAGACGATCCGGACCGCCTCGGCGAACCTGGCGGGGTCGCCCCCGAAGAGCTGGACGCAGAAGGGGCGCTCGTCGGCGTCGAACCGCAGCCCCTTCAGCTCGTGCGTGCGGGTGTTGCGGATGGCCTCGGTCGAGACGAACTCCGAAACCATCAGCCCGACGCGTCCCCCGGCCAGGGAGCGGAGCAGACGGCGGAAGGCCAGGTCGGTCACGCCGGCCATCGGGGAGAGGTAAACGTTCGGGAAGACCTCGAAATTGCCGAAACGGAAGGCCTTTTTCGCGGGATTTTCGGGCTTTTTCCGATCCACGCCCCCAACTTAGCAATTTGTCCCGGAGCGCCCGCCGCGGAAGCGGTTCTGCGATTATATTTAGTGGCTGGCGTAGTTTATTCTGCCGCAACGACTTACGAGGGTTCGATGGCGAATTCCACCAAAAGGGACTTGATTCTGGACGTAGCCCGCTCCACGGGCTACACCCAGGTCGAAATCCGGGCGGTGGTCGAGGAGCTCCTCAAGATCGTGCGCGAAACGCTGGTGGCCGGCGAGCGGATCGAAATCCGCAATTTCGGCACCTTCTCCACGCGCGAACGGCTCCCCCGCGCCGCGCGGAACCCCAAGACCGGCGTCAAGGTGCGCGTGGAGCGCAATCTGGCCCCCGTTTTCAAGTTTTCGTCGGAGCTCCGCGCCCAGATCGCGGGCGTCCGCGAGGCCGAACAGGCCCCCGAAGCGGTCTCCGTCGACGCGCCGGACCGATTTTCCGTCCGCTGAACGTTTTTCCAGTATAGATTAGGAAGTAGGGAATCCATGCGGGGCCCCTGCCCGCGGATGTGTGCGAGGATAGATATGGAAGCCATCGACGAACAATCCAAAGCTCCCGCCGAGCCTTCGGAAGGCTCCGGCTCCTCCTTCGCGGCCGAACTGCAGGAGCTCCTGCGCCGCGTCCAGATCGATCCCGCCCAGGTCGACGCCGTCCTGGAGCAGCTGAAGACGATGGCGCAGACCACCTACAAGAACGAACTCCAGCAGATCTCGCTGGCCAGGCTCCGCGTGCTGATCGACGCGGGCCGCGCCGAGAACGCGCTCGCCCTGGCCAAACGTCTTCTGCCCATCCTCCTGGGGAACAACCAGGAACAGGCCGCCTCGCTCGCCTATCGCTGTCTGGGCAAGTCCCGTCAGGCCCTCGAGCTCGACCCGGACCTGCACCGCAAACTCGCGAAGGCGCTCAGGGCGACCTGCCACTTCCGCGACGCGGCGTGGAACTACTTCAAGGCTGTCGAAACGGACGGCAAGCCGGAGGAGGGACACGACGCGTGCCTGAATCTCGCGCAGGAGGCGGAGAAGGCGGAGAAGCCGCTGGAGGCGATGGCGATCTACCGGTTCGTGCTCAAGCAGTACCCCGAGTCGAACATGAGGGACTTCGTCATCAGCTCCCTGGAATTCCAGGAGCTCAAGATTCGCCGCCAGCAGGAAGAGGCCGAGGAGGCCGCCGAGCTGGCCAGGGCGAAGGCCGCGAAGAACGCGGCCGAGGAGATGTACACGATCTGAGTCGTTTCGGGTCCTGGACAATCGCGGGAGCCGCCTCCGGGCGGCTCTTTTCGCGTCCGGGACTCCCCTACTTGAGCCCGGCGCGGGCCTCGACCACGTTGACCAGGTGGTCCTTGATCTTGCGGTAGTTGCTGAGCAGGTCGCCGTAGACCGTGCCGACCAGGGGGTTCATCTTCTCCTTGGAGAGGCGTTCCCAGTGGGCGTCGCGCAGCTGGCGCACGCGCACCGTGACGGCGCGGCCGAGCGTCTCCATGGTGGGGAGGAACGCGCCCGCCGCCGAGCGGTCGGAGAGCGAGGCCACCTGGAGGAGCATGGCGCGGACCTGGTCGTGGAGCTCCAGCACCTCCGCGAGCTGCTCGTCGCTGAGCGACGCGCCCGCGTCCTCGAGGCGGAGCTTGAACTTCAGCAGCTGGGCCAGGTAGTCCGAGATGGTCTCGTATTCGTCGGCCATGCGCAGCTGCGCCTTCACTTCGTCGATTTCCGATTCGCCCAGCGGCTCGCCGAGCAGCTCGGCCACGAACTCGGTCAGCTCCTTCTCGACCACGTCGAGCTCGCTCTCGCCCGCGAAGACGGCGTCGCGGTTCCGCTCGGGCTCCTCGCCGCGGAGGCAGGCGCCCAGCTGGTCCATCATCTCGAGGTTCTTCTCGCCCATCTTGGCGAGCTCGTGGCGCGAGATGGTGAGCGCGGTGAGCGGGGTGTCGTAGAGGCGGTTGTCCAGGTGGGCCAGCCGCTTGGCCTCGGCCTCGGGAGCCGCGGCGCGGTCGGGGACCACGCGGCGCAGCAGCGCCGCCGCGCGGCGGGTGAAGGGCATCCAGACGATCGTGAAGAGGACGTAGAAGACCGTGGAGACGGCGGCCACCCCCGCGCCGGCGGCGGAGGGGGCGAGCTCGGGGACGCCGTCGACGACGGTCGCCTCGACGCCGAAGCCCGCGCGCATCGTCCAGACCACCAGGCGGAGGAACGCCGGGAAGAAGGCGGTGACGACGAGCACGCCGGAGAGGTTGAAGAAGGTGTGGAAGTAGGCGCAGCGCTTGGCGTCGACGTTGGCGCCGAGCGAGGCGAGGAAGGCGGTGATCGTGGTGCCGATCTTGGCCCCCAGGGCGAGCGCGGCCGCGGAGGGGAAGTCGATCACCCCCTGCGAGGCGAGCGCGATGGTCATGCCGATGGTGGCGGAGCTGGCCTGGACCACCATCGTGATCAGGATGCCCACGCCGACCAGCTTCATCACCCCGGCGTACCCGTCGGCGGCGAAGAGGCTGAACGCCTGGACGAAGGAGGGCATCTCGCGCATGACCGCCACGCCGTTCTTCATCAGCTCCATGCCGAAGAAGATCATCCCCACGCCCATCACGGCCATGGCGACGTAGCGGACCTTCTCGCGCTTGCCGAAGAGGTAGACGAACGCGGCGGCGCCGAGGATCGGCAGACCCCACTTGTCCACGGCCAGGGCCAGCAGCCAGAGGGTGACGGTGGTGCCCAGGTTGGCGCCGATGACGACGCCGACGGCCTCCTCGAGCTGCATCAGGCCGGAGTTGACGAAGCCCACGACCATCACCGTGGTGATGGAGCTGGACTGGATGACGCCGGTCACGCCGGCCCCCACGAGGAGCGCGAAGAAGCGGTTGCTGGTGAGCACGGCCACGAAGCGGCGCAGGCCGGCGCCGGCCACGGTCTGCAGACCGGAGGACATGAAGTGCATCCCCAGCAGGAAGACGCCCAGGCCGCCGAGCACCGCGAAGACCATGCTCCAGATGGAAAGCTCGGGGACGACCAGCAGGCGGAGCCCGCCGCCGGACGAATCGGGCGCGAAGTCGGCCTTTTCGACCAGGCGCCCCTCGTCGAGAAGCTCGCCGCGCCAGGGGCCCGGCTTTCCGAATTCGAAATAAAGACGCCCTTCCCGGTCGGAAAGGGCATGCAGGGTGTCCGCGCCGTCGGGGCCGACGAACCGGAGCGAAAGCCCCTTCACCGCCACCGAGTCGCCGTAGCCGAGCGCCTCGCATCGCAGCGCGGGGCCGGGGTTTTCGAGAACGAAGCTCCGTCCGTCTTCCACCGGGACCGGGTTTCGGGGGGCGGCGCCGTCCGCGGCCGCGAAAAGGGCCGTCTGGAACAGGATGCCGATTGCGAGCAGCGCTCTTGCGAAAGCCATGGCTCAAATTTACTAAAAACCTTAGTAGCTTTTCGGCGTGATCCTGCCCCCGGACAGCAAGCCCGCCCGACTGGTCCCCCGGGCGCCGAAGGTCGTCGCGCGCCCGCCGCGCGACATCGTGGACCTCCATTGCCACTCCACCCTCTCCGACGGGGTCCACACGGTGGAGGAGCTGCTCGACATGGCCGTCGCGCGGAACCTCCGCGCCCTGGCGATCACCGACCACGACAACCTCGACGCCTACGTGCTGGGGAAGGACGCCGCGCGGGAGCGCGGGATCGAGCTGGTCCCCGGCATCGAGATCTCGGCGGTGCACGGCGGGCGCGACGTCCACGTGCTCGGCTACTGCTTCGACCCCACCAACCTCCGGCTCAACCTCGAGCTGAAGGAGCAGCAGCAGCGCCGCAGGGAGCGCATCCGCGCCATCCTGAAGAAGCTCGCCGCGCTGGGGGTGGAGCTCTCGTTCGAGAAGGTGCTGAGCTTCTCGAAGGGCGGCGTGCTGGGGCGCCCGCACGTGGCGCAGGCGCTGATGGCGGAGGAGTACGTCTCCTCGTTCGGCGAGGCCTTCCAGAAGTACCTGGGCGACAACGGGGCCGCCTTCGTGGAGAAGCGCGGGCTCTCGGTGGAGATGGCCATCCAGCTGATCCACCGCGCCGGGGGCATCGCCGTGCTGGCGCATCCCCTGCGCACCGGCGTGGACGACCTGCTCGACAAGCTCCCCGACTGGGGGCTGGGCGGCATGGAGATCGTCACGGGGACGCAGAAGGGGGCGGCCGCGCGCAAGCTGCGCGAGTACGCGCTCTCCCGCAAGTTCGTCTGCACGGGCGGCTCGGACTACCACAACGAGCAGAGCCCCTGCGGGCTGGGGACGCTCTCCATCCCCTACCGCGCGCTCGACGAGCTGCGCGACAAGCTGGAGATCCAGAAGACGGAATGGACCTGAGCTACCGCGCGACGGGGCGGTAGAGGCTGTCGCGCTCCACGGGGACGAAGCCCGCGGCCTCGATCGCCGCGCGCATCTCCTTCTCCCCGAAGCGCGGATGCTCGTCGCCGCCGGCCATCGAGTAGATCCGCGTGGAGTCGTCGATGGTGCCGTCGAGGTCGTCGCCGCCGCAGCGCAGCAGCCGCAGCGCGCGGTCCACGCCCGACATGACCCAGTAGACCTTGAGGTGCGGGACGTTCCCGAGCAGCAGGCGCGACAGCGCGAAGACGCGGCGCTCCTCCTCGGGCGGGATCTCGGGAAGGGCGCTCAGCCCGTTGTTGCCGTTGCGGTAGCGCAGCGGGACGAAGGCCCGGAAGCCGCCGGTGCGCGACTGCAGCTCGCGGATCCTCAGCAGGTGGTCCACCCGGTGCTCCCACCCCTCCACGTGGCCGTAGAGCATGGTGGCGTTGGTGGGGATGGAGAGCCGGTGCGCGGCCTCGTGCACCTCGAGCCACCTCTGCGCGGGGGCCTTGCCCCCGGCGATGCGCTTCCGCACCTCGGGCGCGAAGATCTCCGCGCCGCCGCCGGGGAGCGAATCCAGGCCGGCCTCCTTCAGGCGCAGCAGCGTCTCCTCGACGGAGAGCCCCGCCCGGCGGGCGAAGTAGTCGATCTCGACGGCGGTGAAGGCCTTGACGTGGATCTCGGGGCGCGCGGCGCGGACGGCGCGGAGCAGCTCCTCGGCCCACTCCAGCCCGCGGTCCGGATGGACGCCGCCGGTGACGTGGAGCTCGGTGATCGAGCCGACGGGGCGGCGCTCCAGCTCGCGGAGGAGGTCGTCGGTCCCCTTCGTCCAGGCGCCGTCGCCCTCGCCCGCGCCGACGGGGCGGCGGAAGGCGCAGAAGCGGCAGGCGTAGACGCAGACGTTGGTCGGCTCGAAGTGGAGGTTGCGGTTGTAGTAGACGACGTCGCCGTGGAGCGAGCGCCGGAGCTCGTCGGCCGCGGCCTCCAGCGACCCGGCGTCCGCCTCCGTCGCCAGCCGCATCGCCTCGTCGAAACCGGGCGTTTCGCCCCGCAAAAGGCGTTCCAGCGTCTTTTCGAGCCCTTTTTCGCGCGAATCCATGCCGCAAAGATAGCCGTTTCGCCCACCTTGGGGATTTTTTATCTATTTTTACAAATCGCTTCGACCGCAAAAGGGCCCGAAGAACTCTTGAAGACGACGACGAACTATCTGATTTTCCGCCGCGCGGGCGGCGCTCGCTCCCTGGGCTTCCGCCTGGGCGCGACCTCGATCGTCCTCGCGAAGGCCGCGAGGGCGGGCCTCGTCGCCGGAATCGTCGTGCTGGCGCTGCTCGGCGCGCTGACCTTCGCCGACAACGCCCGCCTCGAACGCGCCAAGGCGGAGAACGCCGCGCTGAAGGAGCGGCTGGTCGACGGCCACGAACGGCTGACCGCGCTCGACCCCGTCCTCCGCGAAATGGGCCGCGGCACCGTCCTGGCCAACCGCCGCTTCGGCTTGGACCTCCCCGACCCCGCCCAGCTGGCCTTCTCCGTGGGCGGCGCCGTGAACCCCGACACCGCGCTGATGCAGTCCATCCCCTCGGTGCGGCTGGCGAACCGCATCGCCGCGCGCGGCACCGCCGTCAACCGCTTCGTCGAGGAGAACCGCCGCCAGCTCGACGACATCGAGGAGGTGGCCAAGCGCAAGCTCCTGGCCTGGCGCTACCATCCCAGCGTCAAGCCCTGCCAGGGCCGCGTCACCTCCGAGTTCGGCTTCCGCATCCACCCCGTCACGGGCACGTTCAAGATGCACAGCGGGCTCGACATCGCCGACGCCCCCTGGACGCCCGTCCTGGCCACGGCCGACGGCGTGGTCTCCGAGGTGAGCGACCGCCCCGAGTCGTTCTACGGGCAGCTGGTCCGCATCGACCACGAGAACGGATACCAGACGCTCTACGCCCACCTGGCCGCGCCCGCGGTCAAGCCCGGGCAGTTCATCCAGCGCCACCAGCTGGTGGGCTACATGGGGAGCACCGGCCGCGTGACCGGCACGCACCTCCACTACGAGGTGCGCCGCAACGGCGACCCCGTCAACCCCCGCCGCTTCATCCTCCCGCCGTCGGTGATGGTCGACTGACCGCCGCGGGGAATCCGTCCGCCGGCGCCCGGAAGGGCGCCTTCCCTTTTTCCTCCCGCGTCCGAGTCGAAAATATTGTTATTTTTAAAAATAATGATTTTCGACACGCGAAAAGCCCGCGCGGCGGCCGTCCTCGCCGCCGCCCTCCTCGCGCCGGCCGCCGCGGCGGAAGGGGTTCCGCGGATCGCGGAGATCCAGGCCGCGCCCGACGAGGGGCCGGAATGGATCGAGCTGCTGAACCCGTCCGACTCGGCCGTCCGGCTCGACTCGCTCTTCCTGCGCCGCGGCGCGAAGAGCTGCCGGATCGCGCGCGACGAGCCCCTGGCGCCGGGGGCGCGCGCGGTGCTGACGGCCGACGTCGCCGCGTTCCGGGAGCTTTTCGGGCCGGTCCGGATCGACGTCCACCGGCCCGCCTGCTGGATCTCGCTCCCCAACTCGGGCGGCGCGCTCGTCGTCGCCGGGCCGGACGGCGCGGCCCTGGACAGCGCCGCCTGGGGCTCCATCCCCCGCGGGACGCCGCTCCGGCGCGCGGAGGGGGCGGAGACGGAGCGGGAGGGGCGCGCCACGCCGGGCTTCGACTTCGCGCCCGCGGAGGGGCCGGACACGCTGGCCTTCGCGCGAGCCTTCCTGGCCCGCGGCGAGGCGCTCGTCGGCCGGCTCCGCCTGGCGCCCGGCTCGCGCCTCTCGTGGGAGATGCGCACGCTGCGCGGAAGGCTCTGCCGCTCGGGCGGCGAGGAGGGCCCCTTCGACGCGCTGCTGCGCCTCCGCCCGTGCGACGTCGGGACCGAGCCGCTCTTCGTGCGGTGGTCGCTCCTCCCCTCCGGAAGGAAGGGCTCGCTGCGGGCGGTCGTCGGCCGATGAGAGCGGCGCCCGCGCTTCCCCTCCTCTGCGCCCTCCTCCTCCGCGCCGCCTTCTGCGCCGGGCCGGAGCGCGAGGGGGCCTGGAGCGCGCTGCCCGGGACGGACGCCGAGCTCCGCGCCGAACGGTCGCTCTCCTCCGGCGCGGTCGCCCTGTCGGGCCTGGGG
>CADBQJ010000181.1 GCA_902796785.1 Fibrobacter succinogenes | reverse complement strand
GCAGCAGCTGACGATCCCGGGCATCAAGGAGTACTTCGAGCTGAGCGACGGCTTCAGCGTGGTCGAGGTGAAGGTGCCCGAGAAGCTGGCGGGCCAGGCGCTGCGCGACCTGCGGCTGCGCCAGGACTTCCGCGTGAACCTGATCGGCCGGCGGCGCATCGTGCGCGACGAGGCGACGGGCAAGGAGCGTCCGGTGTTCGACGTGGCCAAGCCCAACACCGAGCCCCTGCAGCAGGGCGAGGAGCTGGTGCTGATCGGCACCGACCTCGACCTGGCGATGATGATGACCACGCTCGGATTCGAGCACGACGAAACCTGAAACGCGCGGAGGAACCATGGCAGAGGAGAAATACGTCCGCCCCTCGTGGGACGACTACTTCCTGGAGATCGCGGACACCGTGGCCAAGCGCGCCACCTGCAACCGCGGGCGCAGCGGCTGCGTCATCGCCCGGGGCAAGCAGATCCTGGTGACCGGCTACGTGGGCTCCCCCGCGGGACTCCCCCACTGCGACGACGTGGGGCACCTCTTCCGCAAGCAGATCGACGACGACGGCAGCGTCAGCCAGCACTGCGTGCGGACGGTCCACGCCGAGCAGAACGCGCTCTGCCAGGCGGCCAAGCTCGGCATCGCCGTGGACGGGGCGACCCTCTACTGCCGGATGACCCCCTGCCGGGTCTGCGCCATGCTGATCATCAACTGCGGCATCCGCCGCGTGGTCTGCGAAAAGCGCTACCACTCCGGTTCCGACGGCGAGGCCCTCTTCCGCGAGGCGGGGGTGGAGCTGGTCTACAAGAGCGAGGAGATCCTCGTCTACGAAGGCCAGAAGGTCGGCCAGGCGCCGGAAGAGCTCAAAAAGCCCTAATTTCCGTCCCAAAACCTTGAACGGAAAGGCCGCAAAAGCTATACTTGCGGCTCCATCGACGAGTTTTTCGAGGATAACCTCATGAAGCGTACATTCCAGCCCCACAACCGCAAGCGCGTCAACAAGCACGGTTTCCGCGCCCGCATGGCCACCCGCGGTGGCCGCGATGTCCTCTCCAGCCGTCGCGCCAAGGGCCGCCGCCGCCTGACGGTCAGCGACTCCATGCCGAGGAAGTAAGCCTCCTCTTCGGAGCGCCGTATGGCGAAACGCCACCGGCATTCGGCCTCGGGCAAGTTCCCCCTCCGGGAGATGCGCCTGTCCGCCGCCGACTCCTTCAGGAGCCTTTACCGCACCGGACACCGCCGCGAGGTGCCCGGTCTTCGTTTTTTCTGGATGCCCAGTCCCGACGGCAGCACCCGCGCGGCGACGGTCATCCGCAAGAAGGTCGCCAAGCGCGCCGTGACGCGCAACCGCGTCAGGAGAACGATGCGAGAACTGGTCCGATCCGAAATGGCGAACATCCCGGCCCCGTGCTGGATGCTGTTCGACGTGCAGTCGGTTCCGGAAGAGGGTCTGGCCGCTCTCCGCGCGGAGGCCGCGAAGTCCATCGAGGAGGGGCCGAAATGCGCGCAGCCGTGATCGCGCTCGTCCGCCTCTGGCAGCGGCTCCCCTTCCGCCACCTGACGCACTGCAGGTTCGTCCCCAGCTGCAGCGAATACGCGGTCGAGGCGGTCGAGACCCACGGCGTCCTGAAGGGATGCGCCCTCGCCGCGTGGCGCGTGCTGCGCTGCCAACCGCTCTGCAAGGCCGGGTTCGACCCCGTGCCGCCCCGTCCGGAGAACTGACATGAAGAAAGGAAACTTCAGCAAATTCGCGATGATCCTGCTGCTCGGGCTGCTGATGCTCTGGGCGATGCGGAACAACGCCATCCAGCAGGAGCAGATGGAGGCGAAGGCCGCGCTCGAACGCGAGCGCGCGGCGCTCGACTCCGCGAAGGCCGCCATCGACCGGCAGCGCGAGGCCGAGGCCGCCGCGCCCGCCGCGGACACCTCCGCCGCCGACACCGCCGCCGCGGCCGAGGTCGCCGAAACGCCCCGCCGCGTCTTCACGGTGGAGACCGACCGCTTCCGGGTCGACGTCGACTCGCGCGGCGCGACGGTCCGCTCGCTGCGCCTGAAGGCGCTCCGCTCCCCCGCCGACGGCTCGTGGCCCGAACTCCTCCAGCGCCCCGAGGAGGGGCTGCTCGGCCTGGAGATCGACGGCGTCGACCTCTCCGGGAAGGACTTCTCCTTCGACGGCGCGCTGCCCGACACGCTCGTCGCGCGCGACTCCCTCCGCCTCTCCTTCTCCTGGAGCGACGGACGCCGCCGCGTGGAGCGCGTCTACGCCTTCTCGCCCGAGGCCGACGGCTTCGCGCAGGAGCTGCGCACGAGCGGCTTCCGCGACGGCGACGCGCTGCTGCGCTGGGACGCGGGCCTGCGCGAGACCGAGCCCGTGGCCGAGAACTCCGGCGTGCTCGCCAACTACTTCTTCAGCGAAGTGGTGATGAACCAGGACTACTCCGTGGCGCGCGAGACCCCCTCGGGCCGCAAGGTCTACAACGAGGACCAGGGCCGCCTGCGCTGGGTCGGCCTGCGCCGCAAGTACGCCGCGGGCGTCGTCCGCTTCGCCGAGCCCTCCGAGCACAAGGTGACCGCGGTGGAGATGAAGCCCGCGCAGGGCGACGCCAGCAAGCCCACCTGGCAGCTGCTGATCCGCGAGGAGCTGGACGCCGCCGGCTCGCTCGACTTCGACTTCGACGTCTTCCCGCTGGAGTACTCGCGCATCAAGGCGAAGGGGCAGAACTACGAGAACATCCTCTTCTCCGGCTGGGAATGGTGCGGCGCCGACGTCTGGTTCGTCGGGCTGACCGGCCTCCTGCTGCGCCTGCTCAACTTCTTCTACGGCATCCTCGGGAACTACGGCCTGGCGATCGTCCTGCTGACGCTGATCGTCCGCTTCGCCACGCTCCCGCTCACGCTCAAGCAGATGCGCTCCATGCGCCAGATGCAGGAGCACCAGCCCGCGCTGAACGAGATCCGGAAGAAGTACCGCGACGATCCGCGCAAGATGCAGCTCGAGACGATGGCCTACTACCGCAAGGCCGGCATCAACCCGCTGGCGCAGATGGCGGGCTGCTTCCCGATGCTGCTGCAGATGCCCGTCTTCATCGCCCTCTTCTTCGTGCTGGGCCGCGCGGTGGAGCTGCGCGACGCGCCGTTCGCCCTCTGGATCCGCGACCTCTCGATGCCCGACATCGTCACCAGCGCCGTCCACATCCCGCTGGTGATGCCGATGGGGATCTGCGTGCTGCCCTTCGTCATGGCGCTCACCACCTTCTTCCAGACCCGCCAGAGCATGACGGACCCCAACCAGAAGATGATGGTCTACGTGATGCCGCTGATGATGTTCGGCTTCTCCGGGATGATGCCCTCGGGCCTCGTGCTCTACTGGATCGTCTCGAACCTCTTCGGCATCGTGCAGTACGCCGTGATCGGCTCGCCCGCCAGGGCGCGCGCGGCCGCCGCCGACGCCGGCTCCGCCCGCTCCGCCGCGATCGACGTGACCCGCACCGCCCGCTCCGTCAAGAAGGGGCGCGGGAGGTAGGACGATGGCCGGGCGCGCCGACACGATCGCCGCCCCGGCGACCCCGCGCGGGGTCTCCGCCCTGGCCGCGGTGCGCGTCTCCGGCCCGCGCTGCGGCGAGGTGCTCCGCGCCCTCTTCGGAAACAGGGAATTCCCGCCGCGCGTCGCGACCCTGGCGCGCTGGAAGGACGCCGACGGGAAGACCGTCGACGAGATGGTCGCGATCCGGTTCGAGGGGCCGCGCTCCTTCACCGGAGAGGACTCCGTCGAGCTCTATCCGCACGGAAACCCGCTGATCGTCTCCCGGCTGCTGCGCGCGATCGCCGCGCTGGACGGCTGCCGGATCGCCGAGCCCGGGGAGTTCACCCGCCGCGCGTTCGAGAACGGCAAGATCGACCTCGCGCAGGCCGAGGCGGTCGCCGCGGCGATCCACGCCCGCACCGACGCCGCGCTGAAGCTGGCGCGCCGCGTGGCGGAGGGGAAGCTCTCGCGCGAGATCGAATCGCTCGTCGACGGCGTCGTCGGGATGGGCGCGCTGGCGGAGCTCGAGATGGACTTCGCCGAGGAGGAGGCCGAGCCCGACATGGGCTCCTGGCCGTCGCGGATCGCGGCGCTGCGCGAAACCGTCGCGAAGCTGCTCCTCGGCTGGGAGAAGGCGCGGCGCGCGGCGCGGATTCCCCGCGTGGCGCTGCGCGGCGCCCCCAACGCGGGCAAGAGCTCGCTCGTCAACGCGCTGCTGGGCGAGGAGCGGCTGCTCGTCTCCGAGCGGCCGGGCACCACGCGCGACTGGGTGGAGACGACGCTCCTGCTGCCCGAAGGCGAGATCGCGCTCTGCGACACCGCCGGGCTGGGCGACGCGGTCGACGAGCTCGACGCGAAGTCGCAGGAGCGCACGAAGGCGCTTCTCGAGGAGGCGGACCTCGTCGTCGAGGTGGAGGACGGGACCGTTCCGCCCTCGCCCGCGGCGCCGGACGGACCGGGCCGGATCCGCGTCCGCACCCGGCTGGACCTGCCGGGCTTCGTCCCGGCGGAGGGAACCCTCTCGGTCAGCTCCGTCACGGGGGCCGGCCTGGACGAGCTGCGCGCGCGGCTCCGGGCGGCGGCCTTCGCCCGCGCCGAAGACGAGGACGAGGCGCTCGTGGCCACCGAACGGCAGGCCGACGCCCTCCGCCGCGCCGACCGGCTCCTGGCCGAGGCGGCCGACTTCGCCGCGAGCGGCGAGCGCACCTCGCCCGAGATGGCCGCGGACGCCCTCCGGCGGGCGCGCGAGGAGCTGCAGACCGTCACGGGGAAGATCGCCCCGGACGACCTCCTGAACCGGATCTTCTCCGGCTTCTGCATCGGGAAATAGAGTTCCGCTATCGCGGCTGCGCGGGAGGCGCGGCCTGCATGAAATGCAGGACGCGGATCTCCATGGGCCCGGCGCCGGGCGCGAATTCCACGCGCATCGTGTCGGAAACGGAGAGCATGTCGTTCCGGCCGTCCTGCTCCGCGAGGGCGGCGTCGCCGTCCAGGCGGAGCCCGGTGACGACCAGCGTGAGCGGACGGCCGTCGTAGCGGGAGTCGAGCGGCTCTCCCGTCAGGTCGATCCGGTAGCTCCTGCCGTTCCCGTCGTCCACCTCCGCGATCTCGACGCCGTAGTGTTCGCGCTGGTCGTGGTAGCGGATCACCTCCGAGGGAGGCGCCACCCAGAGCTTCCCGGCGTCCACCAGGCGCTTGAGCTCGTCGGCGTGGGCGCGCATGCTGTCGAGCGCGATCGGCCCCCAGCCGTCGTTCACGCCGTGGATCTCGCGGATGCCCCAGCCGCGCCCCTGCTCGAGCAGCGCGTCGGTCATCCCGGAGACGAAGCCCCACCGCTGCCGGCCGGTCTTCTGCCCCTCGGGCCAGTTGACGTCGAAGTTGGGCGTGAAGGGGTCGAAGACGTCGTCGTTGAGCCGCATCTTCGTCCCCGCGCGGGCGCCGAGGTAGCCGAGCCCCTTCAGGTAGGCGCGCGCGGTGTCGGTCGATTCGTCGTAGGGGAAGATGAAGAAGGTCGGGCGGACGCCGGCGTTCCGCTCGATGCCGTCCGTGCTCTGGCCGAACTCCTGCGCGAAGAGCTCGGGGCCGTAGGTCGGGCCGGAGCCGCAGCGTTCCTCGGTCGTCGCGCAGATGTGGCTCCAGGAGTGGTTGATGATCTCGTGGCCGCGGCCGATCCGCTCGCGGGCGAGCGCCCAGTCGCCGTCGGAGCAGCTGGCGACCATCGCGCCGAAGGCCATCCCCATGCCGCGGTTCGCCATCATCGTGTCGGCGTGCGCCTGGCCGGCCAGTCCGCCGCAGAAGTCGTCGGCGATCAGCGTGTAGGCGGCGACCGCCGTTCCGGGCCAGGGGGCGAT
>CADBQJ010000180.1 GCA_902796785.1 Fibrobacter succinogenes | reverse complement strand
TTCGGAATGCTCCGACAGCTGCTGCGTCGGCTGGGAGATCGGCGTGGACGAGGAGACGCGGGAACGCTACCAAAAGGTCGAAGGACCGCTCGGCGAAAAGCTCCGCGCGAACGTGGTCGACGGGCGGTTCCGGACGCTCGACGGCGGCCGCTGCCCCTTTCTCGACGGAAGGAACCTCTGCGAGATCCAGTCCGCGCTGGGCGAAGGCGCGCTCTGCGCGATCTGCCGCGAGCACCCGCGCTTCGTCAACCTCTACGGCGACCTCGAGGAGCGCGGGCTCGGCCTCTGCTGCGAAGAGGCGGTCCGGCTGCTGTTCGAGACCGACGAGCCGCTCGCCTTCGTCGCGCGGGAGACGGAGGGCGAAGGCCCCGCGCTGGACGACGGGGAACGCGAAGCCCTCTTCGCCGTGATCGAAAGCCGCGAGGCGCTCTTCGGGCTGCTCGCCCGGAACGACGTCCCGCTGGACGAGCGGCTGAAGGGCGTCCTCCTCCTCGCCGGGGAGCTGCAGGGGCTGCTGGACGAAATGACCGGAAACGCCGCGCCGGGAAAGCGCGGACCGCGCCCGGACGACCGGCTATTCCTTCCGCCCGCGGAGCTTCTCGCGCTGCTGGAAAGGACCGAAAGCTGCGGGGCGCGCTGGGACGCCGCCCTGGCCCGGATCCGCGAAGCCGTCCGGAACGGGACGCCCGAGGACGGCGCCCTTCTCTCCGAAGCGCGCAGCGCGAAGCTGGTCGCCTATCTTCTCTTCCGGCACTACGGAAACGCCTTCTTCGACGGGCGGGCGCTCTCCAAGGCGCGGTTCGCGCTTTTCTTCTGGAGGACCGCGCGGCTCTTCGCGCGCGAACTCGCGGGACCGGACGCGCGCGACCTCCGCGTGGACGCGGTCAAGCTGCTCTCGCGCCAGCTTGAATACTCCGAAGAGAACATGGCGCTGCTGGACGCGGCGCTGGGTCAGGCCTAAATCGGCGGACGGGCGGCTAGCTGCAGGTGCCGACGGTCTCCCATTGGCCCATGTCCTCGCTCGGGAGGGTGGAAACGCCGTACCACCGCGTCTTGTAGGAGACGCCGTTCTCCACGCAGGTGTATCCCTTCGTGAATTCGGAACCGGTCGCGACGCAGCAGGGGGTTCCGGCGCAGCTGCCGATGTTGCCGCAGCTCGCCGCCTGGGAAGAGGACGAGGAGCTCGACGACGAGCTGCTGCTCGAAGAACTCGAGGAGCTGGAGGAGCTGCTCGAGCTGGAGCTCGACGAGGACGAAGAGGAGGAACTGCTCGAGGAGCTGGAGGAGACGACCGACGAGCTCGACGACTCGCCGCCGGAGCTCCCCTGGGTTTCGGAGGAGCCGGAATCGGACGATCCGCCTTCGGAGGAGCCGGATTCGGAAGAGCCCGCTTCGGAAGAGCCGGCCGCGGAAGAGCCCGGAGCGGCCGAGCTGCCGTCGCCGCCGCCCGATCCGTCCTTCACGCAGCGCAGGGAGTAGAGGAACGACTTGTTCCCCTCGTCGGAGGCGAGCGCGGAGCCGTTGGCGTTGATCCGGCGGGAGACCGCGTGCGAGAAGTCGGTTTCGGCCGCGCTCCAGAAGTAGGCGGAGGAGCCCTTGCTGTAGAAGGCGCCGTCGGGATGGCGGTAGCCGCCCGGAAGCGCCGCGAAGTCCAGGGAGTCCTCGCCGCCGCCGAACCGCCATTCCACGGAGGCCTTCAGCGCGTCGCCCGCGCCGGCGCCGGCCGCCTTCTCGAGCGCGGACCAGTCCGCGGAGGCGGGCACGTGCCACCCTTCGGGGCAGACGCCGCGGTGCGGATTCGAGATCGCCTCGGCCGACGGGAGGTTGTTGTGCTTGGCGGAGAGCCCCATGGCGTCCGCCCAGGAGTAGAGGCGGCCGAAGGCCGCGCAGTTGGACTTCTTCCCCTCGTAGCAGGCGGAGGAGTCAGTCTCGAACCGGAGGTTCTCCGCCAACCAGGTCCGGCCGCCGATTTCGGCCGTGCGGTAGACGTTGCCGTCGCGCTTGTCGGTCAGCGAGCCGCAGCGGGCGCATTCCACCTCGCCCTTGGCGCCGTCGAAGCCGGAAAGCGAGCCCTCGCCGGGTTCGGAGCAGGAGAGGGCGAGCAGGAGCAGCGCCGCTCCCCCGCACCAGGTCGTCCATTTCCGCGTTCCGGCCATCTTCGGCTTCCTTTCCCTTCGCGGGTTCCGCTACTTGCGCTTCTTCTTGGGGGCGCGCGTCACGCCGAACACGCGGGTTTCGTCGATCGAAGACATGCGGCTGCCCCAGACCTCGACCTGCTGGATGTAGGCGCCCGAGCCCACCAGCCGTCCGTTTTCGGAGCGGTAGTCCCAGGGGATCCAGACCTTGATCTTGCGGCTGGAGGAGTAGTTGTCCTGGTCGCAGACGCCCGCCAGCAGGCCCGAGCCGTTCGCCTGCCGTTCGATGTCTTCGCAGGTGAACTTGCGCTTCTGCTCGCGCACGAAGGTGCCGAGATTGGTGAAGTAGCGGATGGTGTAGCCGAAGCGCTGCGTCGTGCGGTCGGCGTCGTTCGCGGAGTCGGCGAAGCTGATGGTGAAGGCCAGGCCGGCGCCCGTCTTCGCGAGGCTGTCCATGTCGAGGGTGTAGTCGAAGAACCAGACCGAGTCGGACTTTTCGCCCTCCAGGTGGCCGTCTTCGGAATAGACGTCGGACATCGCCGCGATCTGGCTGCGCACCTTGCCCGCAAGCAGCACCCAGGGGTTCATCGACGTGGCCTTGTTCCCCGAGCGGTCGGTGATCAGGCCGGTTTCGCCGGCGTCGTAGACGATGCGCACGCTGTCGCCGATGCCCGGGCGGGTGACGTGCACGCCGGGCTGGTAGTA
>CADBQJ010000179.1 GCA_902796785.1 Fibrobacter succinogenes | reverse complement strand
GCTCTCCGCGCCGCTTTCGGTCTGGACGAACCTGCGGGCCTTCGGGATCCGCGGGACGCTGCGCAAGATCGCCGCGCGCTTCTAGCGGCGCAGCAGGAACTTCGGGACGAAGAGCTTCGGAAAGCGCCTGAGGAAGGCGGGCGAGAGGGACGCCAGCTTCGGCAGCATCCGCAGCGCCTCGCGCTTGTCGCCGTAGGCGAGCGCCGAGAACCAGTGCGACTTCCAGACGTTCAGCGCTTCCCCGTAGCGGGGGTGGTCGGCGTGGCGCGCGAGCGCCTTCAGGAACGTGCCGTACATGAGGGCGACGTCGCGCGACATGTTGTCGCCGTGCCGGCGGTAATGGCAGCAGACCGTCGGCAGGACGGGCAGCGAACCGCATTTGCGCAGGAACTTGAGCCACAGCGGGAAGTCCTCGAAGGGAAATTCCGGATCGTAGCCGCCCATCCCGCGGAAGACGTCCAGGCGGATCATCTCGGTGCAGCCGTGGACTTCCTTTTCGCCCATGAAGAATTCGTCGAAGGCGATCCGCGGGACGGAGCGCGCGTATCTCGGGTCGGGCGCGCCGTCGAGGCGGCCCTCGGCGTCCATGAGGACGATCTGCCCGAAGCACATCGGCTCCTCGGGATGCCGCTCCAGGTAGTCCGACTGCGCCGCGAGCCTGCCCGGGGCCATGACGTCGTCGGAGGCGTGCGTGCAGAAGTACTTCCCGCGCGCCCGGGCGAGCATCTCGTTCAGCGTCGGCACAAGCCCGCGGTTCTCGCGGCAGACGAGGTCGAAGCCGAGCTCGTCCGCCAGGCGGCGCAGGATCTCCGGGCTCCCGTCCGGCGAGCCGTCGTCCACGACGAGCAGCTCGAAGGAGACGCCCTCCTGCGCCATGACGGAGCGGACCGCCTCCTCCACCCACCGCGCGTGGCCGTGGCTGGGCATCAGCACCGAGACGAGCGGGGCGTTCATCGGACCCTCCGGAGAAGGACGAACAGGGCCGCGGCGTAGAGCGCGTTCTCGGCGAGGTAGGCGACGAGCGGGCCGCGGATCCCGAGGAGGGGCAGCAGCGCGAGCGACGCGCAGGCGTAGAAGAGCTGCGAGACGATTTCCGCCGATATGAAAAGCTTCGTCCGCCGCCGCGCCATCAGGACCAGGCCGAGGCACCATCCGGCGGAGCGGACCGCGTCGCCGGCGAGCTGCAGCGGGAGCAGCTCCTCCATCGCGCCGAACGACTCGGAGAAGAGCAGCGGCACGACGAGGCCGCGCAGCGCCCAGACCGCGAGCGCCCCCGCCGCGGCGAGCGCGACCGTCCGGCCGAGGACCGGGAGGACGATCTCCGGAAGCCGCTCGCGCGGGACGTCGGCCGAGACGCGCGGCAGGATCCAGACGCCGAGCGCGGAGGAGACGGCGAGCGAGAAGAAGTCGGAGATCCGCCAGCAGCCCTGCAGCATCCCGGCGGCCTCCCACCCGGCGGCTTCGCCGGCGGCCACGCGGACCGCCATCAGGACCGCGGGGCCCAGCAGCGCCGGGACGAGGCTCATCCCCGCGAACTCGAGCCAGGGGCGCGGTTCGCCGCGCGCCGCCCGCCACCAGGCCCGCGGCGAGAACCCGCACCGCGCGGCGAGGAGCGCGGCGGCCGTCCCCGCGAGGACCGACTGCGTGGCCAGCGCGGCGGGGACCGCCGCCGCTCCGCCGGTCAGGGCGAACGCGACCAGCCAGCCGCACTGCAGGAGAGGGACCGCGATCCCGATCGCGCCCCAGAGGCGCCATCGGGAAAGGCCGTTCGCGACCGAGAGCGAGACCGTCGCGCAGGCGGAGAAGGCCAGCCCGGGCGCGGCGAGCAGGAGCGCCGCGCGCGAGGAGGATCCGGGGATTCCCGGGAACATGGCCTCCAGCGGCGCGAGGAGCGCGGCGAGGACGAAGGCGAGGGCCGCCGCGGCGGAGGCGAGCGCGGTCAGGCGCATGCCCGTCTTCCAGAGCCCGCGCAGCGCCTCCGGGTCGCCGCGGCGGGCCGCGGTCAGGCTGACCCATCCGTTCTGGAGCCCGAGGACGGAGGCCGACTGGCCGATCGCGAGCAGGTTCTGGAACTGCGCGACCGAGGCGAAGAGCGCGGGGCCCAGCGCGAGCGCGAGGACCTTGTTGGAGACGAGGGCGCAGAGCGTGCGGACCGCGGTCACGCCGCCCGATCCGCAGACGACTTTCCAGAAGGCCGCCCCGTCCCTCATCCGGCGAACTCGTTGCAGGCGGAGACCACGCGCTCCAGGTCGGAGAAGGAGAGCCCGGGCCAGAGGGGGAGCGAAAGGGTGGTGCGCGCCCAGGCCCGCGCCTGCGTCGCCTCGCCCGCGAGGGCGAAGCTGCCCGGGGCGTCGCGGTAGCAGCTCTGCTCGCAGGGGAGCAGCGGGTAGTGGACCAGCGCCTGGATCCCGCGGGCGAGCAGGTGCCCGCGCAGCGCGTCGCGCGATCCGCAGCGGACGGGGAAGAGGTGCCAGACGCCGCTCGCCGCCCGCTCCTCGGGCGTGTGCCCGTCGCCGGGGAGCGAGATCTTCGGGTTCGCGATCTCGGAGAGGTAGTGGCGCGCGATCTTGCGGCGGATCGCGATCTCCTCGGGAAGGTAGCGCAGCCGCACGCGCAGCAGCGCGGCCTGCATCTCGTCCAGCCGGGAGTTGGCCCCCATGAGCGAGCAGTTGGCCGTGTCGCGCCTGCCGTAGTTCCGCAGCAGCGCCACGCGCGTCGCCAGCTCCTCGTCGTCGGTGACCACCGCGCCGCCGTCGCCGTAGCCGCCGAGGTTCTTGGTGGGGTAGAAGCTGAAGGCCATGGCGTCGCCGTAGCCCGCGCCGGCCTGCCCGTGGGCCTGCGCCGCGTCCTCCAGGAGGAAGATCCCGCGCTCCTTCGCCACGGCGGCCAGACGGGCGCCCGGGGCGGCGAAGCCGTGCAGGTGCACCGGGACGATCGCGCGGGTCCTCGGGGTGACGGCCATCTCGGCGGCGGCCTCGTTCATCGTCCCGCGCCGCTCGTCCACGTCGACGGCGACGGGCTTCAGCCCGCAGCGCGACGCCGCGAGCCAGGTGGCGGCGAAGGTGTGCGCGGGCACGATCGCCTCGTCGCCCGGGCGGACGTCCTTCACGCCCGCCGTCAGCGCCAGCGTCAGCGCGTCGAGCCCGTTGCCCACGCCCACGCAGAAACGCTTCCCGCAGAAGCGCGCGAACTCCTCCTCGAACGCGGCCAGCTCGTCGCCCATGATGTAGCGGCCGGCGCGGAGCACGCGGACGGCGGCCTCCTCCAGCTCCCGCTGGTAGGGGGCCTGCGCGCGGACGAAGTTCTGGAAGGGAATGGGATCGGGGGTCATCGGCTTTCCTCCGCGGCGCGGGGCAGGACGATCCAGCGCGTCTGGGGCCGCCCGCCCTGCCGTTCCTTGAAGGCGTAGAGCGTTTCGTTCAGGAGCTCGCCGCCGTTTTCGGTGCAGACGCCGCGCGAGAGGAACCGCGCGCCGTCCTTCCGCGCGAACCTCATGAGCTCCACGTGGAGCGCGGTCACGTCGCCGCGGCGCGGGTTGCTGTCCGCGGGGTGCGGGGCGTCGGGAATCCGCGCGACGTACTGCGTGTGCCAGACGGACTTCGTCGCCTTGACCGCCCAGACCCCGCAGAGGATCCGCCCGTCGCCGTCCTTCAGGAGCGCGAGCCGCTGCCGGTCGCCGAGCAGTCCGCGCAGCTTCAGCAGCTCCTCGGCGGAGTGGGTCGGGACGGCGCCGTGCGCCTCCAGGTTCAGGGCGAGCGCGGCGTGGAACTCCAGGTACTCCGCCTCGGTCTCCGCGAAGGAGAACCTCGTCCCGGCGGCCGCGGCGCGCTCGAGGTTGTTCCGCGCGCGCCGGCTCTTTTCGTATATGGGAAAATCGTTCTCCAGGTCGGCGACGACGGCCAGCTCGGGCCGCGCGTCCTTCCCGCGCGCCATCGCCCAGAGCAGTCCGGAGGTCTCCTCCTCCGAGAAGCAGGGCTCGCCGATCCGCATTCCCCAGCCCGGCCCGTAGTGCTCGCGCAGCGCGTCGGCCAGCGGGAAGAGCCGCGCCGCGTCCCACCACCCGCGCCGGACGACGGGGCCGCCGCACGAGGTGCCCGGATGCGAGAAGGGCCTTCCGTCCCGGAGCGCCGTCGGGACGACGCAGACGAGCTCGCCGCCGGAGCGGACCAGGACCGAGCGGTCCTCGAACCGCCCCTCGGGATGGTAGGAGAGGAAGCGGCGCGTCTGGAAGAGGGTGCCGTTGCCCGAGCGGTTCTCGACGAAGTCGTCCCACTCCTCCGCGTCGGAGGCGGCGTAGGGGCGGATGTCGAGTGCGAGGTCGCTCATCGGTTCGCGGAAGCCTTGAAGGCGTCGTAGTCGCGGACGTATTCCGATTCGTCGTAGGGTTCCGAGGCCAGCGCCAGGCAGACGGCGCCCGCGCTGAAGTTCTCCAGCTCGCGCCAGACGCCCGTGGGGATGTAGAGCCCGCGGTCGGGGCGGTTGAGCGTCGTCGTCGTCCGCGTCTTCCCGTCGTCGAGCACCACGTCGAAGCTGCCCGAGAGGGCCACGAGGATCTGCTGGTTGCTCCTGTGGGCGTGGCCGCCGCGCACCGATCCGGAGGGGACGTCGTAGAGCCAGTAGACGCGCGCGACCGCGAAGGGCAGGGCGCCGTTTTCGGCGACGGCCAGGTTGCCGCGGACGTCGGAAACCACGGGGAGATCGACGAATTTCGCTCCGGAGAGGTCCATGTCCGGAAACATAGCAAAGGGGGTGGGCTAATTTCCTAAGTTTGACGGAGCGCAACCCCGCCGGAAACCGAGCCATGTCCGAGAAAATCGCCAAGCTGAGCATTGTGATCCCGGTCTACAACGAGGCCGGGACGATCCACGAAATCCTGGACGCCGTCCGCGCGGTCGAGCTGGCCGGCGGCGTGGCCAAGGAGCTGATCCTCGTGGACGACTGCTCCCGCGACGGCTCCTCCGAGGCGATCGAGCGCTACGTCGCCGAGCATGGCGCGACGGAGATCCGCCTGCTCCGCCACGAGGTCAACAAGGGCAAGGGGGCCGCGCTCCACACCGGCATCGCCGCGGCCACGGGCGACGCGATCCTGATCCAGGACGCCGACCTGGAGTACGACCCGACGGAATACGACCGCCTGCTCAAGCCGCTGCTCGACGACCGCGCCGACGTGGTCTACGGCTCGCGCTTCATGGGCGGCTATCCCCACCGCGTCCTCTTCTTCTGGCACTCCATCGGCAACAAGCTGCTCACGCTCTTCAGCAACTTCTTCAGCGACCTCAACCTGACCGACATGGAGACCTGCTACAAGCTCTTCCGCGCCCCGATCGTCAAGGGGCTGGAGCTGCGCGAGAACCGCTTCGGCTTCGAGCCCGAGGTGACCGCCAAGGTGGCGCGCGTCCCCGGCGTGCGCATCTGCGAGGTGGGCATCTCCTACTACGGCCGCACCTACGCCGAGGGGAAGAAGATCGGCTGGAAGGACGGCTTCCGCGCCGTCTGGTGCATCCTCCGCTACAACCTCTTCAAGTAGCGGCGCCGCGATGGCGGAGTTCGGCGACATCCTCGTCTGCCCCGTCTGCGGAGGCCCGCTCTCGCGCGAAGGCAAGTCCGTCCGCTGCCCGAAGGGCCACTCCTACGACGTCGCGCGCGAGGGCTACGTCAACCTCCTCTCCCCGAAGACGTCGCGCGAGATCCCGGGCGACTCGCCCGAGATGGTCCGCGCCCGCCGCGCCTTCTTCGGGACCGGCGCCTACGCGCCGCTGGAGGAGGCGCTGGAGGCCGAGGTCGCCTCGGCCGCGAAGCGCCTCCCCCGCCTCGCCGCGGGAGTCCGGGTCCTCGACGCCGGATGCGGCGAGGGGCGCGCCCTGCGCGCGGCGGCGCGGGTCCTGGGCTCGCTCTTCGGGCCCGAGCGGGCGGCGGCGTTCGGCTTCGACGTCTCGAAGGCCGCGCTCCGCATGGCCGCCTCCGCCCACCCGGAGGGGCGCTACTTCGCCGCCGACACGCGCGGCCGCCTGCCCGTCGCGGACGGGAGCGCGGACCTGCTGCTCGACCTCTTCGCGCCGCGCAACATGCCCGAGTTCGCCCGCGTCCTCGCGCCGGACGGGGCGATGGTCGTGGTCGTCCCGAAGGAGGACCACCTGGCCGGTCTGCGCGCGGCCGTCCCGCTGATCGGGATCCACGCCGGCAAGGAGCGGACGCTGCTGGAGCAGACCGCCCCCTTCTTCGGGCTCGAGGTCCGGCGCGACGTGGTGTTCCCGCTGGAGCTGACGCCCGAAAGCGCGGCCGCGCTCGTGGCGATGACCCCCAGCGCGCGGCACCTCTCGCCCGCCGACTTCTCCGAGCTCGAAAGGAAAGGCCCGCCCGAAGCGCGGGCGAGCCTCCGTCTCTTCGTCTTCCGCAGGCGCCTCTAGGCGACGCGCCCCAGCCGTTCGGCGACGCCCATCTCGCGGAGGTGGAGCAGCCCCTTCTCCTTCACCTGGCGGGTGCGCTCCTTCGAGAGACCGATGATCTTCCCGATCTCCACGAGGTTGATCGGGTCGTCGCGGTCCAGCCCGTAGTAGAGCCCCAGCACCTTGCGCTCCAGCGGGGGGAGCCGGTCCACGGCGTCGCGCAGGCAGCGCTTTTCGGACTCGCGCTCGGCGACCGCCTCGGCGGTGGGGCCGTCGTCGCGCATCAGGTCGAGCAGCGTGCTCTCCTCGTCGTCGCCCACGGGGACGTCGAGGCTGGCGTGGCGCAGGCCCATCTTGAGGATCTCCTTCACCTGCTCGGCGGTGTAGCCGAACTTCTTCCCCAGCTTCCGCGCGTCGGGCACGTAGCCGCCGCCCACCGCCTGCTCCGAGGTGCCGACGGCGCGGTTGAAGCGGCGGAGCACCAGCTCCTTCTCTGCCGAGATGCGCACCAGGCGGGCCTTCTCGGCGATGGCGCGGGTGATGGACTGGCGGATCCACCAGACGGCGTAGCTGATGAACTTGATGTCGCGCGAGGAGTCGAACCTCCGGGCGGCCTCGATCAGCCCGAGGTTCCCCTCGTTGATCAGCTCGTTGACGGCGAGCCCCTGGCCGCGGTAGCAGAAGGCGATGTTGATCACGAAACGCAAATTCCCCAAAACGAGGCGGTCGAGCGCCTCCTTGTTCCCTTCGGCCACCAGGCGGAGAAGGGCCTTTTCCTCCGGCTGGGTCAGCAGGGGGTATTTGGAGATGTCGCGCAGATACTGCTGGTAGAGGGCTTCTTCGTCCCAATTGGCGGTTTGCGGCGCGTTGTTCATGGCGGGTCTCCTGGTTGTCGTCCCTGTTCAATCCCAAGCTAACCCCCCGAAAACGGCCCTTTGTCACGGAAGTGTCTCCCGCGGGCAAAAGATTTGCCGTTTTTTGTAGATTTAGCCCCCAAAGTCCAGCGAAAGTGGCGGAATTGGTAGACGCGCCAGACTTAGGATCTGGTACCTGCGGGTATGTGGGTTCAAGTCCCTCCTTTCGCAGCTTCGTCCCCGGACGAAAGAGATCTGTCCAACCAACGGAGAAAACCGTGAGCGCCAAAGTCACCCTGAACGAAATCAGCCCCACCGAACGGTCCTTCAGCGTGGAGATCCCCCGCGCGATGCTCGACGAGCAGATCGCCAGGAAGACCTCGGAATACCACAAGAAGGTCCGCCTCCCCGGCTTCCGCGAAGGTCACGTGCCCCAGAAGATGATCGCCGCCCGCTTCGGCGAGGCCATCCGCCACGAAGCGCTCGAGGCGCTGGTCGACTCGACCATCAACGAGGAGCTGCGCAAGTCGAAGCTCCGTCCCGTGGACCGCGGCACCGTCGAGGACTTCGCCGACGACGGCAAGGGCGACGTCCGCTTCACCTTCAAGTTCGAAGTCGACGCCGAGATCGAGGTCAAGGACTACGCCGACCTCGGAATCAAGGCCGATCCCGTCGAAGTGGCCGACACCGAAGTGGAAGACGAGCTGCACAAGCTGCGGCACCGCCTCTCCGAAGAGGTCCCCGTGGACCGCGCCGCGGCCGAAGGCGACGTGGTGCGCGGCACCTACCTCTCGATCGTCATCGGCGGCGAACGGCAGCCCCTGGCCGAGAACCCCGAGTTCCGCATGGCCCTCGGCGTCAGCCAGCTCAAGGAGCTGGAACAGGGCATCGTCGGGCTGAAGAAGGGCGACGAGAAGAGCGTCGAGTTCGTCTTCCCCGAAGAGTACCCCAACGACGAGATCAAGGGCAAGAAGGCGACCTACTCCGTGCGGATCGAAGAGGTGCTGGAAGTGCGCCTGCCCGAGGCGGACGACGCCATGGCCGAAAAGGTCGGCAAGAAGAACATGGACGAGCTGCGCGCCGACATCCGCAGGCAGATCGAGGCCTACAAGCGCCACGTGGCCAACGAAGCCGCCCACGAAAAGGCGATGGCCAAGCTCGTGGCCGCCAACCCCTTCCCGGTCCCCGAAAGCCGCGTGAAGCGCTACGTGGCCAACCTCCTGAAGAAGGAGGAGGACCCCACCGAAGAGGAGATGAAGCAGAACCGCGAGTCCGCCGAAAACGCGATCCGCCGCTACCGCATCCTCGACTGGATCGCCAACAAGGAAAACGTCCGCCCCACGCAGGAAGAGGTGGACGGCTATCTCCGCGAAATGGCCGCCGGCTACGGCGTGCCCTTCGAAGCGCTCAAGGAGCACCTGCGCACGGGCGGCCGCATGGCCGAGATCCGCGAGGAGATGCGCCTGGGCAAGACCATGGACTGGCTGATCGGAATCCGCCCCGAGGCCGCCAAGTAGGCGGTCCCGGAGACGGGGGGAATTTTCATTCAGGAAGGAGGCGAACCCGATGTTCGTGCCATACGTGACCGAAAACACCAGCCGCGGCGAGCGGACCTACGACATCTACTCCCGCCTGCTGAAGGAACGCATCATCTTCCTGGGCGACCCCATCTCCGACGAGGTGGCCAACGCCGTCATGGCGCAGCTGATCCTGCTGGAGTACGACGACCCCGACAAGGACATCCTCCTCTACCTGAACACCCCCGGCGGGCTCGTCGACGCGGGCCTGGCGATCTACGACACCATCCAGCACATCAAGCCCGACGTCAGCACCATCTGCGTGGGCAGCTGCGCCTCGATGGGGGCCGTGCTCCTGGCCGCCGGCGCCAAGGGCAAGCGCTACGCCCTGCCGCACTCGCACATCATGCTCCACCAGCCCAGCGGCGGCGCGGGCGGGCAGTCGACCGACATCCAGATCCACGCGCGCGAGATCGTCCGCATGCGCGAGTCGCTCAACGCGATCATCTCGAAGCACAGCGGCCGCCCGCTCGACGAGGTGACGAAGAAGACCGAGCGCGACCTCTACCTCAACGCCGAAGAGGCGCTGGAATTCGGCGTGATCGACGAAATCCTCCACCCCAAGAAGGCCTGATGCCCCGCGAACGCAAAGCCGGCCAGACGCCGCGCTGCTCCTTCTGCAACCGCCTGGCCACCCAGGTGGCGCGGCTGATCGCCGGGCCCGACGTGCAGATCTGCGACGAATGCGTGCGGATGTGCGCGATGATGCTGGAGAACGACGGCGCGCCCCGGGCCGCCGAGCGGCAGCCCGAGCCCGAGAAGCCGCTTCCCACTCCCGAGGAGCTCCGCGCCCATCTCGACAAGTTCGTCATCGGGCAGGACGAGGCCAAGGTGGCGCTCTCGGTGGCGGTCTACAACCACTACAAGCGCGTCCGCAGCCGGGCCGCCGGCGCCAAGGACGACGTCGAGATCGAGAAGTCGAACGTCCTCCTGCTGGGCCCCACCGGCTCCGGGAAGACGCTGCTGGCGCAGACGCTGGCCCGCTTCCTCGACGTCCCCTTCTCGATCGCCGACGCCACGGTGCTGACCGAGGCCGGCTACGTGGGCGAGGACGTGGACAACATCGTCGTGCGGCTGCTGCAGGCCGCCGACTACGACGTGGAGCGCGCGCAGCGCGGCATCATCTTCATCGACGAAATCGACAAGATCGCGCGCAAGGGGGCCAACGCCTCCATCACGCGCGACGTCTCCGGCGAAGGGGTGCAGCAGGGGCTGCTGAAGCTGCTCGAGGGGACCGTGGCCGCGGTGCCGCCCAAGGGCGGGCGCAAGCACCCCGAGCAGAACCTGGTGCAGGTGAACACGCGCGACATCCTCTTCGTCTGCGGCGGCGCCTTCGAGACGCTCGACAAGATCGTCGCCAAGCGCGTGACCACCTCCAGCATGGGCTTCGGCGCGGAAGTGGCCTCCAAGGCCCACGTCGACACGAGCGCGATGCTGCGCCGCGTGGAGCCCGACGACCTGATCCAGTTCGGCCTGATCCCCGAGCTGGTGGGGCGCATCCCCGTGGTGGTCGCGCTCGACGAGCTGGACGAGGCGGCGCTCCTGCGCATCCTGCAGGAGCCGAAGAACGCGCTGACCCGGCAGTACGCCAGGCTGGTCGAGCTCGACGGCGCCAAGCTGACGTTCGAGCCCGAGGCGCTCTCCGAGATCGTCCGCCAGGCGATCGAGCGCCGCACGGGCGCCCGCGGCCTGCGCTCCATCATGGAAAAGACCCTCAAGCGGACGATGTACGAGCTCCCCGGCATGAAGGACGTGGCCGAGGTGGTCGTGACCGCCGCGACCGTCCGCGGCGAGGCGCCCGCGCGCCTCGTGAAGCGCAAGGCCGCCGCGAAGGACGGGAAGGCGCGCTGATGGCCAGGCCGAAGCCCGTCGATCTTCCCGTGCTTCCGCTGCGCGGCGTGGGGATCTTCCCCGGCGCGCTGGTCCCCGTGCTGCTGGCCCGCGAGGTGTCGATGCGCGCCCTGGCCGCGGCCCGCGGCGCCCCCTTCGACGGAACCCTCTTCGCCGTGCTCCAGCGCGCGCCGGAGCAGGACGCCCCCTCCGCGAACGACCTCTACGAGACCGGCGTGATCGCCCGCGTGGCCTCCGTCACGCAGCTCTCCGACGAAATGGCCAAGGTGATGCTGGAGTGCCGGACGGTGGCGCGCGTCAAGGCGTGGCTTCCCGCGCGGCCCAAGGCCCCGCTGACGGCGACGGTCGTCCCCGCGGCCCCCGCCACCGTGCCCGAGCGCGAGTTCGAGGAGACCCGCTCGCGCCTGCTCTCCCTCTTCGTCGAGAACGCCGCCGCGCACGAGATCCCCGAGGAGGCGACGACGGCGCTGCAGGCGGTGCGCGCCCCGCTCGACTTCCTCTACGCCATGGCCTCGTTCGCGCAGACCTCCGAGCCGCTGCGCCAGGCGATGCTCGAGGCGAAGTCCGCCGACGAGCTGGCCGCGATCCTCGCGCAGATCCTGCGCGAAAGCCTCTCCGAGGCGCGGCTCAACCGCAACATCACGCAGAACCTGATGCAGAGCATCTCGCGCTCGCAGCGCGCCTTCCTCATCCGCGAGCACATCCGCAAGCTGGGCGAGGAGCTGGACGACCCGACCGCCGCCGGCACGCCCGAGATCCGCGAGCTGCGCGCCCGCGTGGACGCCGCGCCGCTGGACGAGGCGACGCGCAAGCGCGCCGAGGAGGAGATCCGCCGCCTGACGCAGATCCCCGTGGACTCGCCCGAATACGGCGTGGCGCGGAGCTGGCTCGACGCGCTGCTCCAGATCCCCTGGGGGAAGAAGGTCTCCGCGCTCCCCGAGACGAAGCGCGTGCACGCCATGCTCGACAAGGAGCACTACGGGCTGGAGAAGGTCAAGAAGCGCCTGGAGGAGTACGTGGCCGTGCTGGCCCGCGCGCCGCAGGAGAGCGCCCCCGTGCTCTGCCTGGTCGGCCCCCCGGGCGTGGGCAAGACCTCGCTCGCGCGCAGCGTGGCCGCCACGCTGGGACGCCCCTTCGCGCGCATCGCGCTGGGCGGCGTGGGCGACGAGGCCGAGATCCGCGGCCACCGGCGCACCTACGTGGGCGCGATGCCCGGGCGGCTCGTCGCCGCGCTCCGGCAGGCCGGCGCGATGAACCCCGTCGTCCTGCTCGACGAGATCGACAAGATGGGCCGCGACTTCCGCGGCGACCCCGCGAGCGCGCTCCTCGAGGTGCTCGACCCCGAGCAGAACGGCCGCTTCCGCGACAACTACCTCGAGATCGACCTGGACCTCTCGCAGGCGCTCTTCGTCTGCACCGCCAACCAGGCCGAGAAGATCCCGCCGGTCCTCCGCGACCGCCTGGAGCTGCTTTCGCTGCCGGGCTATCCCGTGCACGAGAAGGTGCAGATCGCCAAGCGCCACCTGCTGCAGCGCGTGCGCAAGCGCAACGGGCTCGCCGAGCGCGAGTTCTCGGTCGACGACAAGGCGCTGGACCGGCTCATCCGGAACTGGACCGCCGAGGCGGGCGTCCGCGAGCTGGAGCGCAAGCTCGACGCCCTCGCGCGCCGGCGCGTGGTGGAGCTGGCCTCCGGCAAGCGCGGCCCGGGCGCGGTGAAGGCCGCCGCGCTGGAGAAGGCGCTGGGCCCGGCCCCCTTCGCCCACCGCAGGCTCGCGCGGAGGAACAGGCCCGGGCTGGTCAACGGCCTGGCCTACACGCCCGTGGGCGGCGAGGTGCTGCGCGTGGAATGCGCGCTGGTCCCCGGCAAGGGGCGGCTGCAGCTCACCGGCACGCTGGGCGACGTGATGAAGGAGAGCGCGCGGATCGCGCTGACGCAGCTGCGCGTCCACGCGGGCGCGCTGAAGATCGACCCCGAGCGGATCGCGAAGACCGACGTGCACATCCACGTGCCCGAAGGGGCCGTGCCGAAGGAGGGTCCCTCCGCCGGCGTGGCGCTCTTCCTCTCGCTGGCCTCCGCCTTCACCGGGCGGCCGGTTCCGGGGCTGTTCGCCTTCACGGGCGAAATCAACCTCTCGGGCGAGGTGCTGGCCATCGGCGGGCTGCTGGAGAAGAGCCTCGCCGCGCTCGACGCCGGGGCGACCGACCTCTGGGTGCCCGCGCAGAACGAGGCCGAAATCGCCGAGCTTCCGCCGCAGGTGCGCAAGGGCATGAAGATCCACCGCCTCAAGACGGTCGAAGAGGCGTTGAAGGCCCTGGATTAGGGATCAGGGATCAGGGATTAGGGATTAGTGCGGACAATCGCGCCTTCGGCGCATTGTTATTTTCCTTTGACGAGATCAAGGAGAATCCATGTCCCGCGAGTTCCGATTTTTCTGCGTGATCTGGGCGATGGCGTCTTGCCTGTTCGCTGACGATTCGGCGGCCGCCGCTTCCGGGACTTTCGTGGACGGACGAGACGGGCGGAGCTACCGATTCGTCGTCATCGGCGAACAGACCTGGATGGCGGAGAACTTGAATTTCGGGACGAAAATTCCGCTTGCGGAAAACCAGGGAGCCGCCACCTCTTCTTCGGCGCGGAAATACTGCCCCGGGGATTCCGCGGCGCTCTGCGAGTCGCTCGGAGCCCTTTATCAATGGCACTCGGCGATGGCTTTCGCGGGCGACTGCGACCGATATCCGCTTGGATGCGAGGCGAAAATCGGTTCCCCGCACCGCGGCATCTGCCCGGAAGGATGGCATGTTCCGACAAGAGAAGAATGGATGAAGCTGCAACGATTCGCGGAAACCAAGACCGGAACCGACGCCGATTCGGTCGGCGGAACTTTGAAAAGCAGGACGGGATGGCGGCAGATTGTGGAAGGCCCGTCGCGCGGCGTCAGGGTTCCCAAGGCGAAGCAAAAGTGCCATGGGTGCGACGGGCGCGTGTTCGAGGGAAACGGAACCGACGTTTTCGGCTTTGCCGCGCTTCCGGCGGGAAGGAGATATGACGACAATCCGGGCGTGTCGGACATCGCGGGAACCATAGGTCTTTGGTGGTCGTCCTCCCCAATGGCCGGCAAAACCGCCGGATCGAGCGGAATATGGTGCCGGGGACTTCAAATCGTAGACAACGAGTTCTATGAAGTCGTCTGGAACGGGGAGACGGGCGCGTCTCTTCGCTGCGTGAAGGACTAACCGCTAATTCCCCGGCCATTCGCTAGATTTCCTCCAGTCCCCGCGCGATTCGCGCCGGGCAAGGAGTTCTCATGAAGCTGTCAATCGCCGCGATTTGCGCAGTCCTCGTTTCGTCCGCGTTCGCCCAGTTGGGTCCTCAAACGCCCCTCGTCGAGGGAACGGACTATTCGGAAAAGTTCACGGATCTGAACTACGTCGGCGACGGCGCGGTCTACCACAAGCTGGACATCTACCTTCCCGCCGATACCGCGGAATCCTACCCGGTGGCGATCCACTTCTACGGAAGCGCCTGGAGCATGAACAACATGAAGGGCTCCGCCGACCTGAAGACCATCGTCAAGGCGCTTCTGCACGCGGGCTACGCGGTGGCGGTTCCGAACCAGCGCTCGTCGAGCGACGCGATCTATCCGGCGCAGCTGCACGACAGCAAGGCGGCGATCCGCTTCGTCCGCGCCAACGCCGCCGTCTACGGCTTCGACACCTCCTTCGTCGCCGTCACCGGCTTCTCCTCGGGCGCGCATCTCGCCGGGCTCGTGGCGACGACCTGCGGGCTGTCGGAAGGCACGTCCGGCTCCGTGACGGTCGACCTGGTCGGCGACCTCGGCGATCACGGCCAGTTCTCCTCCTGCGTCGACGCGGCCGCGCTCTGGTCG
>CADBQJ010000178.1 GCA_902796785.1 Fibrobacter succinogenes | reverse complement strand
GAGGTTGCGGCGCACCGGCCCGCGCACCCGGAGGACGAAGCGCCTCTGCACCAGCTGCAGCAGCGCGGGGAAGACCAGCAGCACGGCAGTCATCTGCATCAGGACGCTCAGGCCGCTCATCAGCCCGAAGTCGCGGTAGCCCTTCAGGCCGAGCGAGCAGAGCGAGAAGCAGCAGATGGCCCAGACCAGGCAGCTCAGCGCCAGCGCGGGGCCCGTCTCCAGCAGCAGCGTCTCCATCGAGAGCGCGTGGCCCATCCCCTTCAGCCGCTCCTCCTGGTAGCGCGCGAGCATGTGGACGGTCAGCGCGATGCTCACCGCGAAGAAGACCGCCATCAGCATCAGCGCGGGCGGCGTGATGGCGTGGAGGATCCGGTTGGAGAGGGCCAGCGTCCAGGCGAAGCCCATCAGGCCGGGGATCAGCGCCAGAAGGGGGGCGAGCGGCTGGCGCGAGAAGTAGAGGAGGACCAGGACCAGCACGACGGCGAAGGCCAGGAGCAGCGAGAGCGGGAGCCTGCGCATCAGCGAGTCCATCTCGGCGAGCTGCTCCACCTCGCCGGTGTAGCGGACCTCGCTTCCGGCGGGAAGGAGGGCGCGGGCCAGGGAGTCGACGCCGTCCAGGAGGGCGCGCGCGGCGCGGGGGTCGCCCATCCCCGCCTGCGGGAGGACGAAGAGCGCGGAGACGGTCCCGTCGGGGGTGCCGAAGAAGTCGAGGAACTCGGGGAGCGCCGCGCGCCGCAGCCGCTCCAGGTCCCAGGGGACCGCGGCGGAGTCCTCGCCGGAGAGGGGGACCACGAAGGGGTTGCTCCGCGCGGGCAGGCGGTCGACCGCGCGGCGGATCTCGTCGCGCACCCGTTCCAGCTCGGGCAGGTCCACGTAGAAGGGCCAGTTGCGCGCCAGGAAGGCGGAGTCGGTGCGGTGGAGCGCCAGGCGCACGCCCGGGAGCCCGTTGACCCGCTCCTCGAGCTCGACCATCGCGCGGTGGTTCGACTCGCCGTCGGGGCCGCTGAAGACCACGGCCAGCATCGTCGCCGTCGTCGCCTCCACGCGCGATTCGCCCTCGGTCTCGAAAAGGGCGGAGAGGGAGACGTTCACCCGCAGGTTCCGCAGTTCCGCGAAGGAAAACGCGGTCGCCAGGAGGGCCAGCAGCAGAATCGCCTTCGGATAGCGCTGCAGCCGCTGGAAAAACTGGCAAACGAGCAGGCTCATTGCCAGAATATAGATTTGCAAGACCATGCTCGCACGACGTGGCATCTCCAGCTCCGCATCGCGGCTTCTCCTGGTCTCGGCGCTGGCCGCGGCCGCTTCGCCCGCGCCGGCCGGACCCGACGGACCGGACCCGGACGACGACCTGCCGCGGCTCGACTCCGTCGCCGTCGCCGAGGGGCAGACGGGGGACTCCCTGCGCTACGTCGGCGCCTTCGAGGTGCTTCTTTCCCCCCGTTCCCGCCTGCTCGACGTGGTCGCCTGGCCCTTCGAGCGCGTCGTCCAGCCCGTGGTGGACCTGGCCATCGCCCCCTTCGTCCCGCCGCTGGAGTACTTCTTCGACCACGACGTCCCGCAGCGCGCGTTCGAGCTCGTCTCCTTCGGCGAGAAGCGCAACGTCGTCGCCTTCCCCTACCTCGCGCTGGGCGGGGGCTCCACCTCGCGCTGGGGCGCCACCTACCTCCAGCATTCCGTCGCCAGCCCCCGGCGGTACTCCGTCGGGCTGAACGCCGAGCAGATGGTCGACCTCGACTGGACCGCCGACGCGAAGTTCTCGCTGCTGCTCCCGGGGAACCGCGCGCGCTGGAAGACGCGCTTCCACGCCGTCGGCGAACGCGACCGCGCCTACTACGGCTCCGACGGGTTCAAGGTGCTCCACTCCGACTCCTCCTTCTCGTGGACCAACGGGATCTACTGGTCGATCGGCCCCTTCGACATGGGGGCCGACGCGCAGTTCACGGCCCACCGCTACCGCACCGACCCCGACGTCCACGCCAAGTCGTTCGCCCCCTACGAGGGGATCCGGTCGGAGGAGGAGAAGCTCGACCGGCTGCTCGCGGCCGGCCTGCACGACGACTTCGACGAATGGTCCTTCTCCGCGACGATCGGGAGCGACGGGCTCGAAAGCCCCTACGCCGCCACCCGCGGGACGCGCTGGTCGGCGAGCGCGAAGTACGGCGTGCCGGAGGACTACGGCGAATACCTCCTGACGACCGTGCGGCTGGAGCACGCGCTGCTGCTGGGCAGGAACCGTTACGAGCTCACCCGGAAGGAGAACCGCGACAACAAGCGCTACCTGCGGAAGTTCTCCTTCGACGACGCGGTGGAGTTCCTCCGCCCGTCGCAGTTCCGGCGCCTCTACCTGGAGCGCAAGGTGCTGGTCAACTACGTCAGCTGGAAGCGCCGATTCTCGCTCGACGACGACCCCGCCCCCTTCGTCTCCCGCCCGGGCCTGGGGCGCCACACGCCGCTGCGCTACTACCCGGCCAACCGCTTCCGCGGCCAGGGGGCCCTCTCCTGGACGATGGAATACCGCTGGCCGGTCATCCTCAAGGTCGACGGCGTCTTCTTCGACGAATACGGCTACGTCTATTCCGACGAGGGGAAGATCCTCGACGGGGAGCTCCACAACTCCTGGGGCGTCGGCGTGCGCGTGCGCAACCCCGACTTCTACTTTTTCCGGGCGCAGGTCGCCGTGCACGGCCTGGACGGCGTGTCGTTCCTGATGACGATCGCGCCCGAATTCTGGAGGTGACCCCGATGGCCCTGTTGCCCGACGAAGCGGTGCTGGTCCCCGTCTACGACGGCGGGGAGGCCTTCCGGCGCTTCCTTCCGGAGCTCCTGGCGGCGGCCGGCGCGGACCGGGTCCTGGTCGTGGACGACGGGTCGTCCGACGGGAGCGGGGACGCCGCGGCCGAGCTGGGCGCGGCGCACGTGCTGCGCCTTTCGCCGAACCGCGGCAAGGGCGCCGCGGTCGAGGCGGGGCTTCGCTGGTGGCGCGACCGCGGCGCCTCCCGCGTCGCGACGCTGGACGCCGACGGACAGCATCCCGCGTCGGTCCTGCCGGCCCTCTTCGCGGAATCGCGGCGCCGCGACGCGGGCGTGGTCGTCGGCGCGCGCGACCTGGAGAGCCCGGAGATGCCGCCCGCGCGCCGCTTCAGCAACCGCACGACCACCCGGATGCTCTCCTTCCTCGCGGGGACGCCCCTGTTCGACAGCCAGTGCGGCTGCAGGTGCTACGCGACGCGCCTGGTCGACCGCGGGCTCCTGCCCGAAAGCGGCCGCTTCGCCTGGGAGTCCGAGATCCTCGTGCTGGCCGCCCGCGCGGGCGAGACGATCGCCTCCGTGCCGATCCCCGTCCTCTACGCCGAGGGCGGCCCGTCGCACATTTCGCACGTGCGCGACACGCTCCGCTTCCTCGCGCTCTGGCTGCGGCTGGCGCTGAAGCGCTGAACCGCGCCGCGTTCCGTCTTTTCCGTCAGTCCGACGCCGCGCGCGCCGCCAGCTCCTGCAGCGGCAGCCCCGCGATCCACCCTCCCTCGAGGGCGCAGACCAGCTCGTCGCCGTTTTGCGCGCACGACGAGGGCGGGGAGGGGAACTTCGCCAGCTCGCGGACCACGCCGGTCGAGGGGTCGACCGCCAGCAGCGCGTTCCGCGCGGGCACCAGCAGCGAGGAGCGGTACCAGAGCGGCGCGGCCCAGGAGGGGGAGATGCCCGGGACGTCGCGGCGCGCCCCCTGCCCGGACTTCTCGAAGAGGGTCAGGTGGCCCGAGCCGCTGAGGAGGGCGATCCGTTCGCCGTCGACCGCCAGGTGGAGCGGGTCGTCCCCGGTCCCGCGGCCGCAGGCGACGTGGCCGACCGTCCGGCCCTTCTGCCGGTCGACCAGGTAGAGCCAGGAGCCGGCCGCGGCGGCGACCGCCAGGCGCGGCGTCAGCTTCAGGAGCACCAGCGGGCGGCCCAGCTGGACGGTCGTCGCGCTGTCGCGCGCCAGGAGGACGATCCGGCCGTCGGGGTAGCCCACGGCCGCGCCGTCCGCGTCCGCCGCGAGCTGCGCGGGGACGAGGTCGTTTTCGAGCAGGCGCGTCCCCGTCGCGCGCAGGTCGCGGTCCGTCCAGCGCACCACGGAGGTGTCGGTCCCGCGCTGCGAGAGCGCCACGCCGCCCGCGGGCGACATGCGCGCCAGCAGCAGCTCGCCGTCGGCGGCGAGCGACGCCGCGGCCTTGCCCGCGTCGACGTCGATCCGCGCCAGGCGGTTGTCCTTCGTCGCGGCGTAGAGGTCGCCGCCGACGGCCTCCAGGCTCGTGAACGGGCCCGGAAGCGAGACCGGCTCGCCGGAGTCCCGCCCGGGGACGGCGGGGCAGCGCAGCGCGCCGTCGCGCGCGTCGACGTAGCAGACGCGGCCGTTCACCGCGGTCAGGGGCGAGAGGAAGGGAAGCGGAACGTCGGGCCGCGCGGCCCAGGAGGCGCCCCAGAGCGCGGTCCAGGCCTCCAGCTCGCCGTCGTCGGGCGCGGCGGCGCGGAAGGCGCGTTCCCAGGCGACGGCGGCGCTGTCCTTCCTCCCCTCGTTCAGCGCGTTCCGCCCCAGCTCCTTCCAGGCCAGGGGGTTGCCGGGCTCGTCGGCGAGCAGTTCCGAAAGCGCGCCCGCCTCGCGGCGCTCCGTCCAGCGGTCGGCCAGCTCGCGCCAGGCCATCGGCGTCACCAGCTCGTCCGCGTCGGGGTCGATCTCGATCCACTCGCCGTTCTGCAGGGGCAGCAGGAGCCCGTCGCCGTTTTCCGCCGGCGGGCGGGCGAGCGCCTGCCCCGCGTGGTAGACCAGCCGGGGCGTGCCGTCGCGCCGGAGCAGCCGGACCGTGCCGGAGTTCGACAGCGCGCCGACGCCGTTCCGGAGCGAGAAGAGCTCGCCCTCGACGCCGGAGACGAGGTGGAGGATCCGCCCGGACCGCTCGTCCAGGACCAGCAGGGTGTCGGCCCCCTTGCGCACGTAGAGCGCGCCGCGGTCGGCCGCGACGTCCTTCGCGCCGGGGATCGGGACCGACCAGAGCGGCAGCCCTTCCGGAAGCGAGCGCAGCTCCACGCCGTTTTCCGTCGCGAAGGCCTCGCCGAACGAGCCGAGCGCCTTCCGGCGGGCGTCCGGGAGGACGGCGGGCGAGGAGGAGAGCGCGCCGGAGTCCAGGCGGAGGATCTTCCGCTCGCCGCCGGGGCAGTCCAGGAGGAGCAGCGCGGGCCGCCGCGGGTCGCGGAGCGGCTCGCAGAGCCCGAGGGGCTCGCGCAGCGAGAAGAGGAGAGTCGAGCCGCGCCAGAGCTGGAACCAGTCGCGGCCCGCGGCGGCGGCGCGCCCGTCGTCGAAGGCCAGCGTCCAGACGGGCGCCTCGGGCAGGAGGATCTCCAGCGGCTCGCGCTCGGGCGAGATCCAGGCCAGCCTGCGCGGCTGGTCGTTCTGCCGCGCCAGCAGGTGGCCGCGGGCGCTTCCCAGCGGCGTCCGGTCCGCGCCCAGCGCGAAGAGCGCGGCCTCGTTGACCGGGAGCAGCGAGTCGCCCGCCTCGCGCCAGACGCCGTCGCCCGCGAAGACCAGGCGGCCCGGGCCGGCGGCGCTCCCGGCGGCGTCGCGCCGGAACGGGCGCGCCTTCCGCGCGGGAAGCTCGGCGCGCGCGGCGATCCGCCGCATCGACTCGCGGTCGGTCCACGGCGAGCGGGCGAGCAGGTCCAGCCATTCCGAGACCTCCTCGTCCATCCCCGCGGGCCGGGGCTCGGTCATCTCCCAGAGGCCGACGAGCTTGCGGGCGGCCGCGGCCGCCAGCGAGTCGCCGCTTCCCCTGCGGACGACGGGCCGCAGGCGCTCGAACGCCTCCGCGGGGTCGCGGCTGGCCCAGGTCGGGAACTCCTCGAGCCGCAGCAGCGATTCCGCCGTGCCGGGCGGTTCCTTCGCGCCCGTCGCGCACGGGGCCCCCGCCGCCAGGGCGAGGAGCAGCGCGAGCGCGCGGCGCGGGAACGGCGGGAGTCTACGCATCGAGCTTGTACCCCGCTCCGCGGATGGAGAGGATCAGCGTCGG
>CADBQJ010000177.1 GCA_902796785.1 Fibrobacter succinogenes | reverse complement strand
GTGGTGAAGCCGCCGCAGAGGCCGGTCCTGAGGAAGAGCGCTGTCCGGGCGTCGACGCGGGCCCCCTTGAGCGCGAGCGCTGCGATCGCGCCGATCAGAAAGCAGCCGACGACGTTGACGGCGAAGGTCTTGACGGGGAACTCGAAGGGCTCGCGGAGCGGGACGAGCCCGGCCAGGTAGCGCAGGACCGCTCCGGCGGCTCCGCCCAGCGCGACGACGAGACAGTTCGCGAGCATCGTCCCTCCCGTCATCGCGCGGGCCGCTTCACCGGGAAGGCGAAGTAGGTGTCCGGGTGCGGTTCGTCCTTCAGCGTGAAGTGCCACCACTCCTCGTCGAGGGGCTTGAAGCCGTGGCGCAGCATCAGCGCGCGCAGGGCCATGCGGTTGTAGAACTGGACGGAGTTGATCTTGCGTCCCTCGGCGGGCGCGTTTCCGTTGTATCCGCACGTGTATTCGAGCGTTTCGGGGTTCCCGCAGAAGGAGGGATGGCTCTCCTCGCCGAACCAGTCGAAGGTGCCGCCCATGTCGAGCTCCTTGCCCGTCCGCATGTCGAAGAGCGTGAGGTCGACGGTGGAGCCGCGGCTGTGGCCCGACTTCGCGGCGATGTAGCCGCGCGGGAAGAGGAGCGACTTGTCGAGGTCGGGGTAGAAGTAGGCCTTCGTCGCCGTGTCGTCGACGGCGGCGGCCCAGCGGACGAAGTGGTCCACCGCGCGCTGCGGGCGGTAGGCGTCGTAGATCTTCAGGCGCCAGCCGTGCGCCTTCGCGTCGTCGCTCGCGGCGCGGAGGCTGTCGGCCGCCTCCCTGGTCAGCAGCGCGGTCGGCTCCTCGTATCCGTCGACGCGGGCGCCGACGAAGTTGTAGGTGGAGTGGTAGCGGATCTCGAGGATCGCGTCCGGAACCGCGTCGGTCAGGACCGCGAATCCGCTCGAGTCCTCCTCGGGAGCGAGGGGCCTGGCGGCTTCGCCCTTCGCGCCGCAGGCGGCGAGCAGGGCCAGGAGGGGAAGGAGGCATTTGCAGCGCATGGGATAAAACTAGTGATTAGGGATCAGGGATTAGGGATTAGTGCGTAGTATCGCGCTTCGCGCTTGATAATGGAAAGGGCTCCGGAAAGGAGCCCTTTTGCTTGTATGCCGAAGGCGATTATTCCCTTAATCCCTAATCCCTAATCCCTGATTCAAACGCGGCAAGGGCCCCGAGCGCGAGAATCGGGGCCGTTTTCGCGCGCAGGCGGACGGGACCGAGCGAAAATAGCGTCGCGCGTGGCTCGAACAGGGCGAGCTCGCGTTCCGAGAAGCCGCCTTCGGGGCCGCAGAGCAGCCACGGCGAGGCGGGAACCGCGGGCGCGCGTTCCCCGCGCTCGTCGAGCAGGAGGATCGGGTCCGCGTGCGCGGCCAGCCACTTTTCGGGAGTCGTCGGCTCGAGGATCTCCGTCGCCCAGAGCTGGCGCGACTGCTTCAGGGCCACCCGCGCCTTGGCGCGCAGCCGGCGGACCAGCCCCTCGGCCGCGTCGCCTCCGCGGGCGCGCTGGCCGAAGTCGCACCAGAGCGGCTGGAAGGCCCTGAGCGGGGTCTGGGCGCAGTGGTCGAAGGTCTCCTCGAGCGCGCTTCCCTTCAGGATCCCCATCGCGAGCGCCGGGGCCGCGGGCCGCGCCGCCTCGCGCGAGACGGGGCTCTCCAGGACCAGCAGTCCGCGCTTGGGCTGGACCACGCGGGCCGTCGCCCGGCCGCCTTCGCCGTCCACCAGCTCCAGCGTGTCGCCCGCCTCCAGCCGGAAGACCTTCAGGTGGGCGAGCTCGGAGTCGTCCAGGACCGCTTCGCTTCCGGCGTCCAGCCCCTTCAGCGGGGCGAACAGGGGAGTCTCGTCGAGGTGCATCTAGTCGGTCAGCATCAGCCCGAAGAAGCCGTTCAGCAGGTTCATCCGCACGGCGATCCACGTGGTGGAGCCGGTGGCCTCGAACTTCGCGGTGCTCACGCCGTTGAAGTCGAGCCCCTCCTCGATGACGGTCGAGCGGTCGGAGCCGAAGACGTCCAGGATGACGTCGGAGCCGTAGAGGCCGACCACCTTGGCCGAGTACATGTCGAGGCAGGTGATGGTGTACTGCTTGTCGGTCTTGGTGGCGGCGCGGAACCAGATGGTGTCGTGCTCGTCGAAGACCACTTCGTCGTAGAGCGAGTCGAGCACCAGTTCCACCACGGCGCGGGAGGAGGAGCTGGAGATCTCCTCGGACGAGGAGGAGAGCGCCTCGGAGCTCATCGTGGTGTCGGGCCGGGCGAAGAGGCCGACGCGGTAGCGCCCGGCCTGGGTGGAGTCCTCGCCGCCCACGCGGAGGAGGATCCGGCCGGGATCCATTTCGCGCTGCTGGGCGGCGCCGTCGACGTCGTAGAGCTTCTTCCCGTCGTCGTCGTAGACGCGGAGCGCGATGCGCGCGTAGGTGTCGGTGCTGAGCATGTGGCCGTCGAGCCACTGCAGCAGGTCGGCGGCGGCGGTGACGGTCGCGGAGTACCACTGGCATTCGCCGGCCTCGATCACGCCGTTCGTCAGTTCGTCGGGCTCCAGCGCCGAGACGACGGAGGTGTCTTCGGGGACGGCGCAGCTGCCGGGCTTTTCGGGCAGGCTGTCGAGCCGCACGAGCGAGAGGGCGAGCCCCTTCTCGTCGGAGAGGAGCAGCGTGTCGCCGCCGAACGCCCAGCGCCAGGAGCCTTCCTGCGGGACGACGCCCTTGCAGGCCTTCGGCAGGGCGGAGAGGGAGAACGAGAAGGAGGAGTCCTTGACGCCGGCCTCCCAGCGCCCCGCGGCCTCGCAGTCGCCGAGCTCCAGGGTGATCGCCAGCCGTTCGATCCGGACGATCCCCAGCTCCTTGTCCTTGGAGTCGAAGGCGGCGTAGTTGCCCTCGAAGGAGGGGGCGGGTTCCTCGTAGTCCGCGTCGTCGCCGCAGCAGACGAGCGTGGCGACGCCGGCGAGCGCGGCGAAAATCAGGGGAAGCTTGGTCTTAGTCATCGCTGGACTCCTTGTCCTCGAAAAGGGCGTTGCAGGCGGCGTTGAACCGTTCCCAGATCCTCTCGGATTCCTTCCGGGGCACCGGGCCGATCTCCTTCCACTGCCTGCGCATCATCTTCGCCTCGCGCCGGGCCTCTTCGCTGGGGCCCCTGGCGGCGAGCCGTTCCGCCTGCTCCACCAGGACCATCTTGCGGTCGAGGTTGTTCAGGCGGCTCTGTTCCTGGATTTCGAACTGCTCGCGGCGGCGCGAGAAGAAGCCGTCGCAGAGGGCGTCGAACTCGTCCGAGAGCGGGTTCTCCGCGCTGCCCGCGCGGTCGAGCGCGGCCCATTCGCCGCGGATCTCCGCGAGCGTCTTCGCCGTGGCGTTCCAGTCGTTCGAGCCGGCGACCGCGCGCGCCCGTTCCAGAAGCGCGCGCTTGCGTTCGAGCGCGGCGTCGGTCGCGGCGCGGAACTCGGGCGAGGCGGCGCGGGCGGCGTCGACCAGCCGGTCCTGCGCGTCGCGGAAGCGGGCCTGGACCGCGTCGGCGTCCTTGCGGGGGACCGCCCCGATCGCCTTCCATTCCTCGCGGGCCAGCCGGAGCGCCTCGGCGAGAACGGCGCCGTCCGTTTCCGGGCCCAGCGCCTCCAGCCGGTCGCAGATTTCGCCCTTGGCGGCGAGGTTCTTCCGGCGCGTCTCGTCGAGCGCCTCGAAGTGGTCGCGCTTGGCGTCGAAGAAGAGGTCGCAGGCGGCGCGGAAGCGGGCCCAGATCGCGTCGGAATCCTTGCGCGGCACCGGGCCGATCGCCTTCCACCGCTCCTGCAGCGCCTTGAACTTCTCGGCCGTCGCGCTCCATTCCGCGGAGCCGGAGAGCGCCTCCGCCTCTTCGCACAGGCGGGTCTTGAGCTCCAGCGCGGCCAGGCGGTCCGTCTTCTCCTCCTTCATGCGCTCGCGGCGCTTTTCGAAGAAGGCGGAGGTCAGCTTCCTGTATTCGGCCCAGAGCGCCTCGTTCTCCTCGGCGCCGGGGACCTGTCCGACGGCGCGCCACTTGTCCTGGAACGCCTTCATCTCGCGCGCCGCCGCTCCGTCGGCGGCGGTGGTCTCCACGAAGGAGCGGATCTCCTCGAGCATGGCCTTCTTGAGCTCGAGGTTGCGGGCCTTCTCCTCCTCGAGCCCCTGCAGGTAGCCGGCGCACTTCGAGAGGGCGGCGTCGACGGCGGCGCCGAACCGCTCGCGCAGCGCCTCGTGCTTCTCGCGGGCCACGCTGCCCGCGTTGCGCCAGGCGCGCTTCAGCCGCTCGACCTCGGCGACGATGGTCTTCTCGTCGTCCTTTCCGGCGAGCGCCTCGGCCTCCTCGACCAGCGCCTCCTTCTCGCGCTGGTTGTGCCACTGCTCCCACTCCTCCACCTCCTGGAAGGCGGAGGCGGCCTGGCGGAAGCGCTTCCAGGCCTTGCCGAACTTCTCGCGCTCGTCGCCGACGATCTCGTTCCACCGTTTGCGGTATTCGCGCAGCTTCTCGACGGCGCCGTCGAACTCGGTCTCGGGATCCAGGTCGCGCACCTTGGCGACCAGCTCCTCGAGCGCGTCGAGCTTGGCCTTGAACGCGGCGCGCGCCTCGTCGGCCTTCTTCCGCGCCTCGGATTCCGCGCGCTCCTTCTCGGCGCGGAGCCTTTCCTTCAGCTCGGCGCGGGCGCGCTCGGCCTTCTCCTCCTCGGCGCCGAAGAGCGCGAGGATCTTCCCGCTCGTCTCGTCGAACCTGGGGGCGAGCCGCGCCAGCACGGACTGCGAGACCTCGCTCGCGCCGTCGGTCCAGCGGCGGCGGAGTTCCTCGAACCGGGCGCGGGCCTCGTCGGGGGCGCCGGCCAGGTGGACCAGCGACTGCAGGTCGGCGAGGATCTCCTCCAGGCGGGAGCGCTGCTCGCGCTCGAGCGCGGCCTGGGCGGCCAGCTTGGCCTGCGCGTTCCGCTCGGCCTCCAGCTTCGCCTCGATCCGCTTCGCCAGCTCGTCCAGCTCGGCGTCGCCTTCGGAGGCGGCCATCGCCTTCGCCTCGGCGACCAGCTCCAGCACGCTCTCCTCCATCGCGGCCAGGTGGAACTCCTCGGCGTAGCGGCGGAGCGTGGCCTTCAGCGCGGAGACGCGCCGCGCGGCCAGCTGCGTCTCGCGCTCGGAGGAGCGGGCGCGGGCGATCTCGTCCAGGCGCCGCGCGGCCTCGGCGCGCACGGAGTCGTGGCGGGCGGAGCGGGCGATCTCGGAGAGGAACTCCTCCTTCGAGACCTTGGCCAGGGCGGCGGAGGCCACCCGTTCGTCGGCATCCTGGCGCGCGGCGTGGGCCAGCGCCTGCTCGCGGTTCGTCTTCTCCGCGCACAGCAGGCGGATCTCCGGGAGCGCGGCGTTCTGCAGCAGCGTCTCCAGCGCGGAGTTGTCGCGGACGCGCGGGAACCAGAGGTCGATCCGGGAGGGGTCGGCGGTCGTCTTCAGCAGGCGGAGCGCGCCGGCGGAGATCTTCTGCCGGAGGAAGGCCTTGATTTCGGGGTCGGTTTCGGTCCGTTCGACCGTGACGAGCGCGTCGAGGTCGTCGATCTTCTGCAGGGCGGCCCGGCGCACGCGGGGGTCGGCGTCCTTCCGGGCGACGTCGCGCAGCAGGTCCTGCTGTTCCGTCCGCATTTCGCGCACGGCGCGCAGGCGGACGTCGGGGTCGCTTTTCTTCCACTGGGGCAGGAACAGGTCGAAAAGGCTCATCGGATTCTCTCCGGGATCGGGAACACGGCGCGCGAAAAAGCGGAAACGTCCCCCCGCATGGCGGAGGAACCCTCCGAAAATAACTATAAATAATCGCGACCCCCGGGGCGCAAAGTGAACGAAAAGCAACAAATGTGGGCCGACGTGGCCATCCCCTCCGGGATGGAGATGCTCCTGAGCTACGCCGTTCCCCCGGAGGCCGGCGACGTCGAGGTCGGGCAGCTGGTGCGGGTCCCCGTCGGGAGCCGCAAGGGGGTCGCGGGGCTGGTCTGGGCCGTTTCCGCGGAAAAGCCGGAAATCGACCCGGGGAAGATCCAGTTCCTGGAGCGCCCCGAAGGGTGGCCGTCGCTGGGCCCCGGCTGGGTCGCCTTCCTCGCCTGGATGGCCGACTACTACCTGGCCTCGCCCTGCCGCCTGGCGGGCGCCGCGCTGCCCTCGTGGGTCCTGGAGATGCTCGCGAAGGGGACGCTGGAGAAGCGCAGCGCGGCCGTGCTCAGGCGGATGGAGATGGAGATCCCGCCGGCCGATCCGCCGCCGCTCAACGCCGACCAGGAGGCCGCCGTCCGCGCCGTGCTGGCCGCCGGGAAGGGCTACGCCCCGTTCCTGCTCCAGGGGGTCACCGGCAGCGGCAAGACGCGCGTCTACGCCGAGCTGGTCCGCCGGACGCTCGACGAGGGGAGGAACTGCCTGGTCCTCGTCCCCGAGATCTCGCTCACCCGCCAGACCCGCGACGCCTTCGTCCGGCTGGTCGGCGAGCGCGTGGAGCTCTTCCACTCCGGCCTGCCCGACGGGGTGCGCAAGGAGATCTGGCGCCGCGCCCTTTCGGGCGAGTGCCGCGTGCTGATGGGGACCCGCTCCGCCTCGCTCCTGCCCATGCGGAAGCTCGGGCTGGTCGTGGTCGACGAGGAGCACGACTCCTCCTACAAGCAGGAGGACCTCACCCCCTTCTACAACGCCCGCGACGCCATGCTCTGGCGCGCGCGGCAGCTGAAGATCCCGATCGTGCTGGGCTCCGCCACGCCGTCGCTCGAAAGCCGCGAGCTGGCCGACGCCGGAAAGCTGACGCTGCTCCGGCTGGACCGCCGCGCGTCCGGGCGCCCGCTTCCCTCCGTGGAGATCGTCGACATGCGCGGTTCGCTCCGCGACTACGGCGCGCCGCTGCTCAGCCCCCGCCTGCGCGAGGCCGTCCAGAAGACGCGCGACGAGGGCGGCCAGGCCATCCTGCTGCACAACCGGCGCGGCTTCGCACCCGCGTGGACCTGCGTCTCCTGCGGCGAGACGGCGCGCTGCCCCGACTGCGACGTGGCGCTCGTCTACCACCGCGCGGGAAAGGTCCTCAAGTGCCACCAGTGCGAGCGGCTTCTCTCCCTCAAGACGCCCTGCGCCCGCTGCGGGGGAACCGAGTTCGTCCCCGTGGGCTTCGGCATCGAGCAGCTGGAGGAGGAGCTGCTCAAGTGGATTCCCGGGCTGCGCGTCCTGCGGCTGGACCGCGACACCACCGCGAAGGCGGGGGAGATGGAGCGCATCCTGGAGGCCTTCCGGAACGGCGAGGCCGACGTGCTGCTCGGCACGCAGATGGTGGCGAAGGGGCACGACTTCCCGCGGGTGCGCCTGGTGGGCGTGGCCGCCGCGGACGCCACGCTGACGGTCCCCGACTTCCGCGCGGGCGAGCGGATGTTCCAGCTGGTCGCGCAGGTCGCCGGCCGCGCGGGCCGCGGCGACGAGCCGGGCGAGGTGATCGTCCAGACGCACCTTCCCGACGACCCGGTGATGCGCTTCGCGCTGAACCACGACTACGAGGGGGCGCGCGCGCTGCTCCGCGAGGACCGCGCCCGCTTCGGCTATCCTCCCTTCGCGCGCGCCGCGACGATCGAGCTCTCGGGCCCGCGCCGCGACGAGACGCTGGACCTGGCCGCGCGGGCCGCCGAACTGGCGCGCGAGGGGATCCGCCGCCGCAGGTGGGAGGGAATCGAGGTGCTGGGCCCGGCCGAGGCGCCGGTCTTCCGCGTGCGCAACAGGTACCGCTACCGGCTGCTGGTCAAGGGCAGGGAGTCCTCGCGCGTCCGGACCGCGGTCCAAATCGTCAAAAAAGAACTAAAACTCCCAAAAACAATCCAGCTCCGGGCGAACGTGGATCCCCAAAGCATGATGTGACAATGCTATTATGAATGGCGGATCGTCCGCGGCCGCGCCGCGATTTTTCGGGAGTGTGCAATGAAGACGCGTC
>CADBQJ010000176.1 GCA_902796785.1 Fibrobacter succinogenes | reverse complement strand
CGCCCGGCGGGACGACCATTCCCTTGCCGTTGGAGAAGACCACGCCGCGTTCCGACTCGGTCGGGTTCCAGGCCACGTAGCGGCGCGACGTCCCGTTCGAGAAGACGATCGCCGTGGGGTCCGTGGCCTGCAGCGTCGTGTCGAGCGTCCCGAACGCGTTCAGCGAAAGCAGCCAGGCGAGCGTCTTGGTCTTCGTCTCGCCCTGCTCGACTTCGTAGGAACCGGCGTCCGTCCACTTCTGCAGCGCGGTCGCGGGCTCGAAGAAGGCGCGGTACTGCCAGATCACGTCGAGCCAGACCGTCTCCTCGCCGCCGTTGCGCGACACGAGGTTCTGGTAGTTGCGCCGGCAGTAGTCCGGACGCCGCCCGAGCGAAAGCGAGTGCCAGTGCACCGGCAGGAAGATGATGCCCTGGATCATCTCGGGCTCGCCGCTGAACCAGGTGGCGTAGTCGCTCTTGCCGCCCCAGATCAGGCTCGTGCTCGTCAGCTGAAGGTCCGCGGGGAAGACGGCGTCGTCCATGTCGAACCAATACTGCTCGGCGGCCATCCGCTCGGTGTGGAAAAGGTACGCCCCGAGGTCGCGCATCCTGGCGTCGCCCGTCGCCGCGCCCCAGAGGAAGACGCCCGCGTCGAAGTTCAGCCCTTCGCTCACCGACTCCTGGTTGTTGCCGTCGCCGAAGTTCGCGTGCCCCGAGGCCCAGCTGTGGCCGACGTAGGGGTCGAAGTTGCGCAGGTGCGGGAAGAGCGCGTCGTCGGCGTCGGGGCCGTTCGCGTCGCGAATCAGCAGCTCCACCATCGGCTTCCACCGCTGTCCCCACTCCCTGTCGAACTGCGCCACGACCGCGGCGGCCTGGACGAAATATCCGTAGTGGAAGTGGTGGTCGTTGATCTGGTCGTTGCTGTTGAACGACGCGGGCACGCCGACCAGCTGGTGCCAGACGGGGTCGTAGGCGAAATAGGCGCCGTCGGAGTCGCCGGAGTAGGTGAACCAGTCCTCGAGGTTCTCCTTGAGCCAGCCCAGGATCGCCTCGGCGATCGCGTCCTTGCCGAGGTCGTGCGCCAGGCGCACCAGCGCCGCCAGCTTGCCCAGCTCCTTGCCGTGGTAGTAGGTGTCGTAGGCGGTGAAATGGGTTCCGGAATAGGCGGCGTAGTCGGCCTCGAGCTGCGCCGTCAGCCGCGCCCGCGCGGTCTCGTCCAGCGCGGCCACGGGGAAGCTCGGGACGATGCCGTCGAACTTGCCCTTGGTCGTGAAGCTGTTCGCGAAGAGCAGCTTCAGCTCGCCGCGCGGCGAAACGAAGGCGTTGTCGCGCAGCGAGGGATTCCCGTCGAGCAGCAGGTACTGGTGGCGGAGCAGCGTCTGCGGCACTTCGCCCTGCGAGGGCTCCAGTTCCTCGGTGATCAGCGAATAGGTCGCCGCGACGGTCGCGTTTTCCAGGCTCCACGCGACCCGCGAGCCGGTCACGAAGCGGAACGCGGAGGCCTTGAACGCCTCCAGCGTCGCCGTCTCGCCGTCGGGAAGGATCGCGACCGAGAAGTAGTCCTTGCCCGGGGCGTTCAGCGTGATCGTCGCGCCGTTCACGGTCCACGACGCGCCCGTCGGCGCGAAGAGGCCGTAGTTGAACGCGCCGACGCGAATCCCCAGGACGTTGTTGTCGGTGCGCCAGACGACCGGATCGCTCGTCGCGGTCACGGTCGGCGTTCCGCCGGAGAAGCGGCAGTAGACGAACGGCAGCCCGTGGCCGATCGTCGCGTCGAGCTTCTTCCCGTCGCGTTCGAAGCGCAGCTTCGTCGTCCAGTCGCCGGCGTCGGCCAGCTTGACGTCCTGCGCGCTCATCCCCGACATGCCGACGGTCAGCTGCTTGCCCTGGCCCCAGATGTAGCCCGTGGCATGCGTCCCGATGCCCGTCTCGTAGCCCAGGGAGAGCCCGGCCTCGTCCGTCTTGAAGAGGAGCGGATAGGCGAACATCGCGAAGGAGAACTTCGTCGCGGGGTCGGTGGAGAAGACCGCCGAGCTCGACCAGTCGTTCGTGTTCGGGTGTCCGACGAAGTCGGACGTCACGCGCGGCGAGGTCGCGGGGCCGGGGGCCGCCGTCGGCAGCCCGTCGCGGTAGGAGCCGGGTCCCAGCGTCGTCGCCGAAGCGAGCGCGGTCGCGGCCAGAAGGGAGAAAAGAAACGTCGTCGTTCCGGTAACGGTTTTCATCGTGCCTCCATGAGCTTGATTCATCCCGAAACGAACGCGGACATGGGCCGACTCGGCCCCGGACGCACCCATGCTAGCATTTGCCGCGCGGGAATCCACGGCGCGGAATAGGCAAGAAAGCGAGGTCTCCGCGATTTCGCGCGGGAATCGCCCTTCGGAAAACAAATTTGTACGAACGAAAAGAGGCGCGCTCCCCGCTTCGCTACGCCTTCAGGCCCATTTGCCGCGCCTTTTCGAGCAGCCTGGGCGCGTTCTTCGCGGCGCCCCGGGCGTCGAGGCCGACTCCGCGGAGCACGCCCTTCAGCTTGACCTTCTCGTGGCACGCGACCCACCCTTCGAGCGTCTTGACCGCGCCGTCGACCGCCCGGGGGTCGTCGTCGGCCGCGCTGGCGATCAGGTAGGTCTCGCGCATGGCGTTGTCCGTTTCGTAGAGCGAGTTCGCGCGGTCGATCATCGTCTTCATCTGCCCGGAGACGGCGTAGTAGTAGATCGGCGTCGCCCAGACGATCACGTCCGACTTGGCCATCTCCGCCACGATCGCGTTCGCGTCGTCCTCCAGGACGCAATGCCCGAGCTTGTGGCAGCTCTGGCACCCGGTGCAGAAGGCGATCTTCCTGCCGCGCAGCGAGATCTTCTTCACCTTGTGGCCGGCCTCCTTCGCGCCCGCGGCGAAGGCGTCGGCGAGCGTTTCGGAATTGCCCCGCGCGCGGGGGCTGGTGCTGATGACGAGAATGCGTTTCATGGCGACGCTCCTTGGGAAGGGTCTCTTCGCCAAAGGTAGCGTTTTGGCCGGAAATCCGCCGTTTGCCCCAAAAACCTCCAGAAAAACGATAGCCAGCAGAGCAAGCATGAAGTGTATATTTCTTGACACATGGGAATCGAGGGCCGGAAAACATCCTGGGGCAATAGCGCGCGCCGTGGCGCCCTGAGCGCCGTGCATTTCGTTTGCGCTAATACGGATTACCCCCCCCCGCGTAAAGTTTAGCTTACAATCCATTCAAACCCGCCGTCGCGACTCCACCTGCCGCGCGGCCTCTTCGTCGTGCGCAAAACCTTCCGCGCGAAGAAGCTCCACTCCCTTGCCAATTAAACTTGAAGGAGACGTACGCCATGTTTTGTCCTAAAT
>CADBQJ010000175.1 GCA_902796785.1 Fibrobacter succinogenes | reverse complement strand
TGCGGTGGACGCGGTTTTCCAGGAGCGGCAGCAGGCAGCCCATGGCCAGCGAGCTCTTGCCCGAGCCGGAGACGCCGGAGACGGCCGTCAGGCAGCCCAGCGGGAAGGCGAACTCGCCGCCCTCGAGGTTGTGGAGCGAGGGATCGCGGAGGCGCAGCCAGCCCTGCTCGCCGGGGACGATCCGCTCGGTCGAGCCGACGCTCATGCGGCCGGAGAGGTAGGCGCCGGTCAGCGAATCGGGAGAGGCCTCGATCTCCGCGGGCGTCCCCTCGGCCACGAGCGTCCCGCCGAGCGCGCCGGCGCCGGGGCCGAGCTCCACGACGTGGTCGGCCGCGCGGATCATCTCGGGGTCGTGTTCCACCACGATCACGGTGTTCCCCAGGTCGCGCAGGCGGCGCAGGGTCTCCAGCAGCAGCGCGGTGTCGCGCTGGTGGAGCCCGACGGTCGGCTCGTCGAGGACGTAGAGGACGCCCTCCAGCCCGGACCCGATCTGCGACGCCAGGCGGATGCGCTGCGCCTCGCCGCCCGAGAGGGTGTCGCCCGCGCGGTCGAGCGCCAGGTAGCCCAGCCCGACGTGGCGCAGGAAGCGCAGGCGGCCGAAGAGCTCCTGGAGGATGGGGTCGACGACCGGGCGCAGCGAGGGCTTCCATTCGAGCTTCTCCAGCTCGCCGGCGCAGGCGTCGATGGTCAGGCGCCCGAACGCGGTGACGCTGCGGCCGCCGATTTCCACGGCGGCGAACTCGGGCTTGAGCCGTTCGCCGCGGCAGGCCTCGCAGACCGAGCCGTCGTCGAAGACGCCGAACCCCTCGCAGACCGGGCAGGCGCCCCAGTGCGAGTTGAAGGAGAAGTTGCGCGGCTCCAGCTCGCCGTCGGCGAAGTAGTGGCGATGCGGGCAGGCGGGAAACTCCGAAAGCCAGAGCGGCTCCTCGCGCCCCTCCTGCCAGAAGGCGGCGACGCCGGCGCCGTGCTCGCGCGCCCGCTCCACGCTCTCCAGCAGGCGCGCGCGGTTGGCGGGCTTGAGCTCCAGGCGGTCGACGACGGCGTAGCACTCGCTCCGCGCGTCGGTCTTTCCCGCCTCGGAGAGCTCGAAAAGTTCGCCGCCGCTCAGGAGCCCCGTGAAGCCGAGCTCCTCGAGCCGCGAGGCGACGCGCGCGAGCTGCGCGCGGTTCTTGGCGAGGAAGCGCTGCGGGTGCGACGGGACCATGACCGGCGCGAGCACGTGGACCATCCCGGAGAACTCCGCCGTCACGCGGTCCCACGCGTCGGAGAGGAAGCACCGCTCCAGCGGCGCGCCGCATTCGGGGCAATGGCGCTCGCCCGCGCGGGCGTAGAGCAGGCGGAAGTAGTCGTAGAGCTCGGTCATCGTCGCGACCGTGGAGCGCGGCGAGCGGTTGGAGCTCTTCTGGTCGATCGCGATGGCCGGGGAGAGGCCGTGGACGCTCTCGACGGTGCCGGGCTCCATCTGCCCGAGGAAGCGCCGCGCGTAGCTGCTGAGCGACTCCACGAAGCGGCGCTGCCCCTCCGCGAAGAGGGTGTGGAAGGCGAGCGAGCTCTTGCCCGAGCCGGAGACGCCCGTGAAGACGGTCAGCTTGTGGCGCGGGATCGTCAGGTCGAGGTTCTTCAGGTTGTGCTTGCGCGCGCCGCGCACGACCAGGTCGAGCGACGCGGGCTCCCCGCCCGCGTCCGGGCCGGAGGCGGGGCGCGGCGCGGCGGAGCCGCGCCGCGTCCGGCGCGGCCGCAGGATTCCCGCCAGCGCCTTCGCGGTCGCGCCGGTCCCGGCGGCCACCGCTTCGGGCGTCCCCTCCGCGATCACGCGGCCGCCGGCCTCGCCGCCCTCGGGCCCGAGGTCGATCACCCAGTCGGCGCACTTGACCACGTCGAGGTTGTGCTCCACGACCAGGACCGTGTTCCCGCGGTCGACCAGCTCCTGCAGGCAGGCGAGCAGCTTGGAGATGTCCTCGAAATGGAGCCCGGTGGTCGGCTCGTCGAGGACGTAGAGGGTGCGCCCGGTGGAGCGCTTCTGCAGCTCGGAGGCGAGCTTGATCCGCTGCGCCTCGCCGCCCGAGAGGGTGGTGGAGGGCTGCCCCAGCTTGACGTAGCCCAGCCCGATCCGGTCGAGCAGCGCCAGGCCGCGCGCGATCTTCGGGTGCGCGGAGAAGAACTCCAGCGCCTCGCGGACGGTCATCTCCAGCACGTCGTGGATGGTGCGCCCCCTGTAGTGGACCTCGAGCGTGGCGGGGTTGAACCGCTTGCCGCCGCAGGAGTCGCAGGTCACCGCCACGTCGGAGAGCAGCTGCATCTCCACGACGTGCGAGCCGGCCCCCTCGCAGTCCTCGCAGCGACCGCCGCGGACGTTGAAGCTGAACCGCGACGCGGTGTAGCCGCGGATCTTCGATTCGGGGAGCTCGGCGAAGAGCCTGCGGATCTCGTCGAAGACGCCCGTGTAGGTGCCCGGGTTGGAGCGGGGCGTGCGCCCGATGGGGGTCTGGTCGATCTCGACCAGCTTGTCGACGCACTCCAGGCCGTCGATCCCGTCGTGCTCGCCCGGGGGTTCCTCCGCGCCGGAGAGCTCGCGGGCCAGCGCGCGGCAGAGGACGCGGTCGACCAGCGAGCTCTTGCCCGAGCCGGAGACGCCCGTGACCGCGACGAAGAGCCCGAGCGGGATCCGGACGTCCACGTTCTTCAGGTTGTTCTCGCGCGCCCCGCGCACGACGAGGAACTCCTTCCCCGGGGCGCGCCGCGCGGCGGGGACGGCGATGGAGCGCCGGCCCGAGAGGTAGGCGCCCGTGACCGACTCGGGCGAGCGCGCCAGCTCCTCGGCCGTGCCCGCGGCGATCGCCCGGCCGCCCTCCGAGCCCGCGCCCGGGCCGATGTCGACGACCCAGTCGGCCTCGCGCATCGTCTCCTCGTCGTGTTCCACCACGAGGACGCTGTTCCCGCGGTCGCGCAGCCGCTTGAGCGAGCGGATGAGCTTCTCGTTGTCGCGCGCGTGCAGCCCGATGGAGGGCTCGTCGAGGACGAAGGTGACCCCCTGGAGCCCGGCGCCGATCTGCGACGCCAGGCGGATGCGCTGGGCCTCGCCGCCGGAGAGGGTGTTGGCGCGCCGCTCGAGCGTCAGGTAGCCCAGCCCCACCTCCTCGAGGTAGGCGAGGCGGGAGCGGATCTCGGGGAAGAGCTCGCGCCCGATCAACTCCTCGCGCCCGTCGGGGACGAGCTTCGCGAACCAGCGCGACAGGTCGGAGACCGGCATCCGCAGGAAGTCGGCGATCCCCTTGCCGCGGAACCGGGCCGCGAGGGCGTAGCGGTTCAGGCGGTCGCCGCCGCATTCGGGGCAGACGTCCCTGCGCATGAACTTCTCGAGCAGCCCGATGCGCCACTTGTCCCAGAGGTACTGGAGCGTCCCGATCACGCCGGGCGTCGGGCGCGGCTTGCGCGACGCGCGCCTCCTGCCCCAGGGCGTCATCACCCAGCGCGGCGTGAAGGTCGACTCGTCCGTGCCGTAGAGCACCGCGTCGCGCTGCGCCTTCGTCAGCTTCTTCCACGGGGTCTTCAGGTCGAAGCCGAGCGCGCGGCCGATGGCGGCGATCTCCTTCAGCCCGTAGTCGGAGAACATCACGCGCCCGCTCTTCTCCACGATCGCGCGGATCGCGCCGTCGGCGATGGAGAGCGAGTCGTCGGGGACGATCAGCGCCGGGTCGAACGTCGGCAGGACGCCCAGCCCCTGGCAGCGCGGGCACTGCCCCTGCGGCTGGTTGAACGAAAAGAGGCGCGGCTCCAGGGCCGGATAGCTTTTGCCGCAGTTTCCGCAGGCGAACTCGGTCGTCTCCGTCCAGGGCGTCTCCCCTTCGCCCGGCCTCATGAAGGTCGCCTCGCCCGGACGGAGGCGCATCGCCGCCTCCAGCGCCTCGCGCAGCCGCACGGCGTTCTTCCGCTCGACCTTCAGCCGGTCGACCACCGCCTCGATCGTGTGCTTCTCGTAGCGGTTCAGCTCGATCGGCTCGGACGGATCGCGCTCCACGCCGTCCACCCGCACGCGGCTCCACCCCTCGGCCGCCAGCTCGGCGAGCTCCTTGCGGTATTCCCCCTTGCGCTGCCGGACGACCGTGGCCATCACCAGCAGCTCCTCGCCCGCGTGCCCCGCCAGGAGCTCCTCCCCGAGCGCCTCCACGCTCCGCGCGCGGATCGGCCGGCCGCAGTCGGGGCAGCGGGCCTCGCCCAGGCGCGCGAAGAGCAGCCGGAGGTCGTCGAGGATCTCGGTGGCGGTGCCGACGGTGGAGCGGGGGTTGCGGTTGACGGTCTTCTGGTCGATGCTGATGGTGGGGGAAAGCCCCTCGACGCGCTCGACCTTCGCGCGGCCCATGCTGCCGATGAACTGGCGAGCGTAGGCCGACAGGCTCTCGACGTACTTGCGCTGCCCTTCGCGGAAGACGGTGTCGAAGGCGAGCGAGCTCTTGCCCGAGCCGGAGACGCCCGTGACGACCACCAGGCTGTCGCGCGGGATCTCCAGGCTGACGTCGCGCAGGTTGTTCTCGCGCGCCTTGCAGATGACGATTTTCTTTCCCATGGAAGGACCGCTCCGGCGTTTCCGGGAAATCTAGCTAATCCGCGGCGGAAATTTGCTCAAATGAGCACCATTTTCCGTTTTTCCCGCTTTTCCGCGGGCGGCTACCGGAGCGACGCGCGCAGGTCCTTCAGGGAGGCCGTGTAGGGGACCCCCTCGGTCACCGTCTTCCTGGCGAGCTCCGGCCCCTTGCCCATGTCGAGGATCTTGTCCCACATCGACTTCAGCAGCGAGAGCGAGTCGACGCGGAGGTCCTGGGAGAGCTCCCAGATCATCAGCCCGCGGAACTTGTTGTACATGGCGTACTCGGCCTTTTCGGCCACGAAGTCGGGCGAATCCCAGTAGTAGAGCCAGGTGGTGTCGGAGGGGACGTAGGGGCGGCCGTCGCGCGTGGTGTCGCCGGGGGCCACGTGGGCCGTGTCGGCCAGGAAGCGGACCGTGTCGGCCTTCAGCGAGCGGTCGACGTCGAAGATCCCCGCCACGTTGCGGAAGGCCACCTGCGCGGCGCCGACGCGGTTCTTGTCGACCAGCGTGAAGCGGACGCCGTAGAAGGGGACGCCGATGGCCATGCGGGCGTAGGAGACGCCGCGTTCGTGCCAGTACCTGGTGCCGGACTGGACGAACGACATGGGGGCGGTGGAGCCGATCGTCGACGAGGTCCAGCCGCCGGTGAAGTCGTAGGTCATCACGTTGATCCAGTCGCACTGCTTCACCCCCTCGAGGGTGACGTAGGAGGCCCCGTAGACGGAGGCGCCCACGGCGGCGGTGAGCAGCAGGTTGGTGTCGCGGGCGTCCAGCCGGGCGCGCAGCCCCTTCATCAGGGCGGTGAAGGCCTCGCCCTCCTCGTCGTTCTCGGGGTATTCCCAGTCGATGTCGATGCCGTCGAGCCCGTACTTGACGACGAGGCTGTCGACCTGGTCGAAGAAGTGCGCGCGCTTCTTCTTGTCGGTCACGAACTTGCCGAAGTTCTTGTCGGAGGCCCCGCCGATGGCCAGCAGGACCTTGATTCCCTCCTTGTGGCCCAGCAGGACCAGGGAGTCGAGCCGGACGTCGAAGTCCGTGTAGTTCGAGGGGGCGCCGCGCCACCAGGAGGGGATCACGCCGCCCTCCTCGGTGGTGACGTGGAAGGCGTAGTTGACGTGGGTGAGGCGGCTCATGTCCACGTCGGCCAGCGCGCCGGACCAGGAGGGCATGTAGCCCACCACCACGCGGTAGTCGGGATACTCGTCCGTGGCGACGGGGGTGTTCTCCCTGGATTCGTCCTTCCCCTTGCGGGAACCGGCGGAGGAGGTGAGGCACCCGCAGAGGAGGGCGGGCACGAGGGCGCAGACGACGGCGATTCCGGTGATTTTACGCATGGCCGTAAATTTACCTCCCCGAGGCCCCCGGGACCGCGGAAAAACCCCTTTCCGGCAAAAGACTATCAAAGGTTTACTTTGGCTAGATTTCCGGACATGAGCAACTCCGAACTCCCCCTCTCCGGAACCACCCAGATCGTCGGCATCTTCGGGTGGCCCGTCTCCCACTCCTTCTCCCCCCGGATGCACAACGCGGCCTTCCGCGAGCTCGGGCTCGACTGGGCCTACGTCCCGTTCCCGACGCCGCCCGAGAAGCTGGGCGACGCGATCCGCGGGTTCCGCGCCATGGGCTTCCGCGGCGCGAACGTCACGATCCCCCACAAGGAGAAGGTGATCGAGTTCCTCGACGGCCTCTCTCCCCTTTCGGAGAAGATGGGGACGGTCAACACGCTCTACTGGGAGGGCGACCGGCTGATGGGCACCACCACCGACCCGTGGGGCTGCCTGGAGAACCTCCGCCGCGCCGGCTTCCAGCCGCAGAACCAGGACATCGCGCTGATCGGCTGCGGCGGCGCCGCCCGCGCCATCAGCTTCGCCTTCGCCTGCGAGCATCCCGAGATGCCGATCACGGTGGTCTTCCGCCGCGAGGACGGCGACCAGGCGCAGCGGCTCCAGCGCGAGCTGCTCGGCAAGACCCAGGCCGCGGTCTCGCTCTTCCCTCTCGAGGAGTTCGAGAACCGCGCCGGCAACTTCGAACTGGTCGTCAACGCCACCCCCGTCGGGATGCACCCGAACGAAGGGGCGGTTCCCTTCCCCACCACCCGCCTCCACGACGGGCAGTGCGTGCTCGACATCGTCTACAACCCCCGCCGCACGCAGCTCCTGGCCGAGGCGCAGCGCCACGGCTGCAAGACCGTCGAGGGGCTGGGCATGCTGCTCCACCAGGGGGCGAAGTCCTTCGAGCTCTGGACCGGCAAGCAGGCGCCGGTCGACGCGATGGCCCGGGCGCTCGACCTGGGGTGACCATGCACAGGCTGACGCGCAACATCTACTTCACCGGATTCATGGGCGCGGGCAAGAGCCGCGTGGGCGAGGCGACCGCCAAGTCGCTCGGCTGGCGCTTCGTCGACACTGACCGCTTCGTCGAGGAACGCGCGGGAAAGACCATCCCCGAGATCTTCGCGCAGGACGGCGAGGCGGAGTTCCGCCGCATGGAGCGCGAGGCGATCGAGGAGCTCTCGACCCGCTCCTACCACGTCATCGCCCTGGGCGGCGGCGCGCTGACCCAGCCGACCGTGGCCGAGACCATCAAGCGCACCGGCATCCTCGTGCGGCTGAACGCCTCGGTCGACGTCCTGAGCGAGCGCATCGGCCGCAAGGACAACCGGCCCCTGATGGCCGGGCTCGACGACGAGCGGCGCAAGGCGAAGATCCGGAAGATGCTGGCCGAGCGCGAGAAGTTCTACGCGCTCGCCGACTTCGCCGTGGAGAGCAGCGAGGAGCTGACCGTGGACGACCTCGTCGCGAAGATCCGCGCCATCGCCGCCCCGTGGGAATACAAGCGCCTGGAGGTCTCCACCCCCTCGGCGCGCTACCCGATCTTCGTCGGCTCGAACTTCCTCGACCTGACGGGCGCCGTCCTGGCCGGGCTCGGGCTGGACCGCCACGACGTCGTGGCGGTGACCGACGACAACCTGGCGAAGGCGCAGGCCCACAACCTCCGCAAGCTGGGCGCCGCGCTCGGCAAGGCCGAGCTCTTCCGCTTCCAGCCGGGCGAGCAGCGCAAGACGCTCGCCTCGCTCGACGAGCTCTACACCTTCCTCCTGCGCCGCGGATACACCCGCAAGACCGTCCTCGTGCAGTTCAGCGGCGGCGTGGTCGGCGACATGGCCGGCTTCTGCGCGGCCACCTACCAGCGCGGCATCCCCTTCGTGCAGGTGCCCACGACGCTCCTGGCGATGGTCGACAGCTCCGTCGGCGGCAAGGTGGCGGTCAACCACCCGCTCGGCAAGAACATGATCGGGGCCTTCTACCAGCCCCGCGCGGTGCTGATCAACCTGGAGGTCCTCCACACCCTCCCGCCGCAGGAATACCTCGCCGGGCTGGCCGAAGTGGTCAAGTACGGCGTCATCCGCGACGAGGAGTTCTTCGCCTTCCTCGAGGGGCACGTCCGGGAGATCCTCAACCACGACGACGCGATCCTCGCGCAAATCGTGGAACGTTGCTGCGCCATCAAGGCCGAGGTCGTCGGGCTGGACGAGAAGGAGCAGGGGCTCCGCGCCATCCTCAACTACGGCCACACCTTCGGCCACGCCATCGAGAAGCTGACCGGATACTCGACCTACAGCCACGGCATCGCCGTCGCGCTGGGGATGCGGGCCGCCGCGCGCCTGGCCACGTCGCTCGGGCTCTGGGACGAGGCCTGCGAAAAACGGCAGAACGCGCTGCTCGACGCCTTCGGGTTCCCGAGCCGCGTCCGCGTGGACGCCGGCGCCGCCTGGGAGGCGATGAGCGTCGACAAGAAGGCCGAGAACGGGAAGTGCGTCTTCGTCCTGCCCGAACGGATCGGC
>CADBQJ010000174.1 GCA_902796785.1 Fibrobacter succinogenes | reverse complement strand
TTCTTGACGAACTTCGACGTGTCGGCCGGCCAGGCGGTGACGGGAAGCGCGGTGTCGGCGGGCTGCGGGCCGTAGAAGGTCATGGAGAGATCCTTCGCGGCGGCGGAGGAGAGGACGACGCGCAGCGCGCTCTGGTCGCGGGTCAGGTCGAAGGCGTACCAGTCGCGGGAGTCGTCGCGGCCGGGAAGGGCGTCGCCGGCCAGCAGGCCGCCGAAGAGGACGGGCTCGCCGAAGGGCTGTCCCGTCGCGAAGCTGCCGTCGGAGAAGAGGACGTCGGCCGCGGACCAGGAGCCGTTGCGCTCGGTGCGGCCGTCGTCGAAGTCGGAATCGCCCATCGGGACGACGGAGATCGCGTGGCGCAGGTCGTCCTCGGAGACGCGCCCCTCCGTGGAGGTCATGTGCGAGATGACGATCTCGTAGACCGAGTCGGGCATGAAGCCGGCCCGGGCGGAATCGGCGCCGGCGGCGGGCCAGGCGGCGTCGCCCCAGACGCGGATGCTGCGGTTGCCCGCGCCCATGGCCCATTTGGCCGCGGGCGAGATGGAGACGCGGGTGGCGGTCAGGGAGTCGACCTCGACGTTGAAGCGGACCTCGACGGTGTCGAAGGGGCCGACGTTCGCGGTCGCGTCGCTCTCCAGGCGCGGGCGCGGCGACCCGGAGTCGTCGGAGCAGCCGACGGCGGCGAGAAGGAGGGCGGCGCCGAGGAGCGGAGCGCTCCGGCGGAAAAGGGTCCGGAAAGTCTCGTTCTGACCTCTCATGGCGGTCTCCTCGCTCGAAATCACGCTTCCAATTTAGATAATCCGGCCCGCGCTTTCTAGATTTCGCCCATGGCAAAGATCACGATCCTCGTCACGCGGGCCTGCGAATTCGCCATGGACGGGCTTCGCCGCGCGTTCCGCCCGGGATCGGGGCGGCCGAGCCGCGTCGTCGTCCTGGGGGCCCCGATTCTGCTCGCCCTCGTCGCAGGCGTCGTCGCGCTCGCGGTCTTCTCCTCCTCCCTCCCCTCGCTGGAGCAGCTGGAGAACATCGAACCCCGCCTGGTGACCCGCCTCTACGACAAGAACGGCGACCTGGCCCGCGAATTCTTCGTGGAAAAGCGCATCTGGACCTCCATCGACTCCATCCCCGAGATCGTCCCCAAGGCGGTGATGGCCAGCGAGGACCGCGACTTCTACGACCACTGGGGGGTCAACCTGAGCGCGCTTCCCGGCACGATCCTCGGCAAGCTGGCCAAGGGCGGCCGCCTGCGCGGCGCCTCGACCCTCTCGCAGCAGCTGGCCAAGAACCTCTTCCTCACGCCCGAGCGCAGCCTGAAGCGCAAGATCAAGGAGGCCATGACCGCCGTGGCCATCGAGCGCACCTACACCAAGCGCGAAATCATGGAGTTCTACCTGAACCAGGTCTACCTGGGCGGCGGGAACTACGGCTTCCAGGCGGCGTGCCAGTACTACTTCGGCGTCCCGCTCGACTCCATCACCACGTCGCAGGCCGCCATCCTCGTCGCCATGCTGCCCGCGCCCGAGCTCCGGCGCCCCGACCGCCATCCGGCCGAGGCGGAGAAGTGGAGCCGCGTGGTGCTCCGCGCCATGCGCAACGCGGGCGCCATCTCGAAGGAGGAGCTGCGCGAGGCCCTGGCGCAGCCGGTCACGGTCGCCCTCCGGGCGAAGCAGAGCGAGGTAGGCGCCTACTTCATCGAGGAAGTGCGCAAGTACATGGAGCGCAAGCACGGCGAATCCTCGCTCTACGCCGACGGGCTGAACGTCTACACCACGCTCGACACCGCGCTCCAGTCCAAGGTGGAGCGGACGCTCAACGAGCGGATCGCCGTCCTGCAGGAGAACCTCAAGTGGCGCTACGCCCGCTCGCTGGGGCTCCCCCGCCGCTTCGACATGCCGCTGGACTCCGTCGTGGCGCACTTCGACTCGGTCTACGCGCTCTTCGAGGAGCAGTACGTCAAGCCCGAGTCGCACAAGCCCGACTCGCTCCGCCGCTTCCCCGACTCCACGCTCTACCGCACCATCCAGGCCGCCGCGATCGTCATCGAGAACGAGACCGGCGCCGTCCGCGCCATGTCGGGCGGGCTCGACTTCAACGTCAGCAAGTTCAACCGCGCGGTGCAGTCGGTCCGCCAGCCCGGCTCCTCCTTCAAGCCCTTCGTCTACGCGCTCGCCATGGACAACGGCGCCAGCCCCTCCGACACGGTGAACGACGCGCCGATCACGATCATCGACGAGGAGGACGAGTCCAAGTCGTGGCGTCCCGACAACTACGCCAAGAACTTCGAGGGGACGATGACCATGCGCCGCGCCCTCTACCTCTCCAAGAACCTGCCCGCCATCCAGGTGGGGATGCGCTACGGGCTCAACAACCTGGTCAACTACGCGCACAAGTTCGGCCTCAAGAGCCGCCTCGAGGCCGTCCCCTCGCTGGCCATCGGCTCCGTGGGCGCCACGCTGATGGAGATGACGTCGGCCTACACCGCCTTCCCCAACGGCGGCTCGCGCATCGACCCCTACCTGATCGAGCGGATCGAGGGGCGCAGCGGCGAGGTGATCGAGAAGGGGTTCAAGACCGAGCACGAGGTGATCAGCCCCGTCTCCGCCTACCTGATGGTCTCGATGCTGCGCGACGTGAACGTGCGCGGCACGGGCGCCGCCATCGCCGCCTCCGGCTTCCGCCATCCCAGCGGCGGCAAGACGGGCACCACCAACGACTACACCGACGCCTGGTACATCGGCTTCACGCGCCACTACACCATGGGCGTCTGGGCGGGCGTCGACAAGCACAACCAGCCGATGGGCCCCGGCCACACGGGCACCTCCGTCGGCGTGCCGATCTGGCTCGACGTGATGAAGGAGGCCCACAGGGACCTTCCCGTCCTCGACTTCCCCGCGCCTCCGGGCGTCTGCTCCGCCACGCTGTGCAAGAAGACGCACAAGCTGGCCGGCGAGCTCTGCGGCGAGACGGAATACGAGGTCTTCAACTGCTCGCGCAGGCCGACCGAGGTCTGCGACGGCAACCACGACGGCTCCGGCGCCCGCAGCGCGGCCGAGATCTTCAGCGGCTCCGAGGAGACCCCCGCGGCCTCCGGCGGCGAGCGCAGGCGCAGTTTCTAGCGTTTCGTATCCAAGATTTCACACCGTTCCGGCCGCCGCCCCCCGTTTCCGTAGGTAAGTTTTCCGCAGAGGGATTCCGTCGAAGGAGCCGGCCATGCTCAGCGTCGAAGCGAAAGTCGAGCGAGTCCAGAAGAGCGTCGAGCACATCGAGCGCCACATGTTCGACGCGCTCGACAACGAGACCCTGGCCAGGGAGTCGGGCTTCTCGCTCTACCACTTCCAGGAGATGTTCCGCGAGATCACCGGATACACCCCCTCCGCCTACGTCCACGCGCGCCGCCTCACCCTGGCCGCCGAGGACCTGCTGAACACGAACCACGCCCTCGGCGTGATCGCCTGGGACTTCGGCTACGAATCGCTCCCCACCTTCTCGCGCGCGTTCCGCCGCCAGTACGGCGTCTCGCCCGGGCGCTACCGCGCCGAGGGGACGGACGTCTGGTACCGCGGCCTGGCCCCCTTCCGCCCCGAGCAGCTCCTCTTCCGGCAGACCAAGCTGGACCTCGCGCCCGAAGTGGTCGAGCTGGAGCGGACCGTCCTCCGCGGCGCCATGCGCGAAAGCTCCTACGGCGACCAGCTGAACCGCGGGCGTTTCGTCGCCGCGCGCGAGGAGATGAAGTCGCCCGACGACGAGCGCGCGATCGAGCTGGTCAGCGTGGCCGACCCCGGCTCCGTGCTCCGCAGGAGCAACGTCAACGGCTTCCTCGTGAGCGCGGACGAGCTGCGCGAAGGCACCCCGCACCCGGAATGGCGCGACGTCGAGCTGGCCGGCGGGCGCTACGCGAAGTTCCGCCACAGGGGCACCCGCGCGGAGCTCGCCTGGACGAACGCCTTCATCTGGAACGAGGCCGAGTCGAAGATCGACGGCAAGCTCGACTACCTCGCCCCGATGCGCATCCGCGCCGCCCGCCCGGACGCCGCGCTCCTCGACGACGAGCTCGACGTCGAGATCCTCGTCCCGCTGCGCGCCCGGGCGTAGCGCGGCGGAAGGCCCGCGCCGTTTCCCGGGCGCCGTTTCCTATATTTCGTCCGCCGGACCGCGGTCCGGCCCGCGTCCCTGTAGCTCAAGCGGATAGAGCAGGGCTCTCCTAAAGCTCAGATCCCAGTTCGACTCTGGGCGGGGATATCCCCTCCGGCCGGCGCCGCGGGCCCCTCGTGGACCGGAAGGAGCAGCGTGAAGACGCTTCCCTCCCCTTCCTTCGAGACCACGTAGATGTCGCCGCCGTGGTCGATCACCGTCCGCTTCGCCATCGCCAGCCCGAATCCGTTGCCGTTCCGCTTCGTGGAGAAGGCCGCCTCGAAGACGCGTCCGATCTGCTCCTTGCGGATTCCCACGCCGGTGTCGGCGACGGTGAACTCCAGGTAGTCGCCCGGCTCGAGCGGTCGTCCGTCGATCCGGGCGTTCGTCGGCCCCAGCTGGACGTTGTGGAGCCCCAGCGAGAGCCTGCCGCCCTCCGGCATCGCCTCGCAGGCGTTGATGATGAGGTTGAGGACGACGTTCTGGAGCATCGACCGGTCGCCGAGCACCGTGCAGCGCCTGGCGGCGATGTCGCGCTCCAGCCGGATGCCCGAATGGGAGGCGAGCCGCGAGAGGTAGAGCACCTGGTCGACCAGCTCGTCCAGCCGCACGGGTTCGCGCTCGCCGCCGCGGCCGTGCGCGAAATCCAGCAGCTTGCGGCTGAGCGACGAGGCGTCGTCCACCGAGATCGCGATGTCGGAGGCCAGCTCGCGGGCCTTGGCCAGGTCGGGCGCCGGCGCGCCGAGCTTCCGCTCGAGGACCTCGCAGAGCCCGCGGATGCCCCCCAGGGAGTTGGTGAAGTCGTGCGCGATGCCGCTGGCCAGGCGCCCGATGGTGTCGATGCGCTGCGCCTGGTCGAGCAGGTCGCGCGTGTCGAGCAGGTCGGTCACGTCGTCGATCACGACGATCACGCCGGAGGATTCGCGGCGCGCCTTCGCCTCGGGGCTGTCGTAGACGGGCGCCGCCCGCATGCGCGCGCGGATCGTCCTGCCCGTCCGGCGGTGGACGAACCTGTAGGGCGGAAAGGAGGTCGGCGAGCCGCCCACCACGCTCTTCACGGCGGCCACGGCCACGTCGACCATGGCCGGGTCGGTGGTCAGCTTCAGGCAGTCGCGCAGCGGACCGCCCACGACCTCGGCGTTGGGCACGCCCGAGATCCGCTCCATCACCTCGTTCTGCCAGACGATGTTCATGTCGTCGTCGACGAGCGCGATCCCCTCGTTGATCGAGCCCAGCGCGCGGTCGCTCATCAGCTCGCGGGCGCG
>CADBQJ010000173.1 GCA_902796785.1 Fibrobacter succinogenes | reverse complement strand
ATCGGCGAGCTCGTTTTCGTCTTCCGGAAGGATCCGGACCAGCGCGTCGCGCGCCGCTTCGGAGACGGAGTCGCCCAGGCGGCGCAGGTCGAGCGCGCCGTTCGCCTCCACGTCGGCGAAGATCCCGTCGACGATTTCCGCGAGCCGCTCGTCCGCGAGGATGGTCGCGTCGAAGGTGGGCGCCAGCTTGGGGAGCAGCTCCCCGGCGCCGGGCGCGAGCAGGGCCCGCACCAGGTCGCGCTCCGCCGCGGGCGGTTCGCGGAACGCCGCGACGGGGCGCCGCCGGGCGGCGGGCCGGGCGGCGGACGCGGGCCCGTCGTTCAGGAGCGAGGCGTTGAGGCGGAGCGCGTCGGCCGCCTTGTTCGCGTAGCTTTCGCGCAGGATCGGGTCGGGGATCGCCTTGACCAGGTCGTGGATCCGCTTGCCCAGCCGCGCCCGCTCCTCGGGCGGGGTCGATGGGCCCAGGCGGGCGCTCCGCGTCAGGTAGTCGACGAAGTCCACGGCCTTGTCGACTTCGGCGTCGAAGGCCTCGCCGCCGTTCTCGCGGACGAAGTCGTCGGGGTCCTTGCCGTCGGAGAGGGTCAGGATCCGCACCTCGAGCCCCTGCGCGAAGAGGATCGGCAGCGAGCGGTCGGTGGCGTGCTGCCCGGCGGCGTCGCCGTCGAAGACCAGCACGACGCCGTCCGCGATCCGCTTGAGGAGACGGGCCTGCGCCGGCGTGAAGGCCGTGCCGGAGGCGGCCACGACGTTGCGGACGCCGCCCTGCCAGAGCTGGATGACGTCGACGTTCCCCTCCACGACGACGGCGCGCCCCTTCTTGCGGATCTCCTCCCTGGCGTGGGAGAGGCCGAAGAGGACGTCGCCCTTGTGGTAGATCGGCGTTTCGGGGCTGTTGAGGTACTTCGCGGGTTCTTCGGGGTCGAGCGTGCGCCCGGTGAAGCCGATGACCGACTTGGAGGGCGAGAAGATGGGGAACATCACCCGCGCCCGGAAGCGGCTGTAGAGGCCGTTGCCCCCCTCGCGCGCCTTGCCCATGCCCGAGAGGAGGATCTCCTTGTCGGAGTAGCCCCGGCCGCGGAGGAAGTCGGGGAGGGCGTCCCAGCTGTCGGGCGCCCAGCCCAGCGCGAACTCCTTGGCGGTCCGGCCGGTGAGCCCGCGCCCCTTGAGGTACTCCTTGGCCGTCTCGCAGTTCCGCAGCTCGGTCTGGAAGAAGTCGCAGGCCAGGCGGTGCATCTCGAGCAGCCGCGCCTGCTCCTTCCGGCGGGCCTCCTCGCGGGGGTCTTCGCTCTCCTCGGCCGGAAGGGGGACGCCGACGAGCTCGGCGACGATCTTGACCGCCTCGAGGAACTCCACGTGCTCGTGCTCCTGCACGAACTTGAAGACGTCGCCGCCCGCCCCGCAGGCGAAGCACTTGTAGATCCCCATGGAGGGGGTGACGTGCATCGAGGGCTTGTGGTCCTGGTGGAAGGGGCAGACGCCCAGGTAGGCCGACCCCTGTTTCTTCAGCTGGACGTAGCGGCCGACCACTTCGACGATGTCGGCCTGGTCCTTCAGCTTGGAGACGAAATCGGCGGGAAAACGGGGCATGTCGCCAAAGTTAGAAAGGGCGTCTCTCCCGCGTCGGGAAGGGGGCCCCCTCTTGCAGAACGGGGGCGGAAAAAGGTAGAATGGGGGTGCAAGAGCGGAGGAACGGATGAAAATCCTCGTCATCGACGACAACTACGCCAGCCGCAAGCTGCTGAAGGCCTACCTCGAGGATCGCGGGACCTGCGACCTCGCCGCGGACGGCGCGGAGGGGATCGCCCTGTTCGAATCGGCGCTGCGCGCCGGCGAGGGCTACGCGCTGGTCTGCCTGGACCTGATGATGCCCGGCCTCGACGGCCACGAGGCGCTCCGCGAGCTGCGGAAGATCGAGGAGAAGCGCAAGGCCCCGGTCCGCGCCCGCATCGTGATGACCACCGCGGTCGACGACCGCCAGGACGTGATGGCCTCCTTCAACGACGGCTGCGACGGCTACCTCGTCAAGCCGATCAACGCCGCCCAGCTCGACGGGCTGCTCGAGCGGTTCGGGCTGATCGCCCCCGCCAAGGAGGGCTGAGCCCCTTTCGCGGAATCCGGCGGAATCGAGCGGAATCCAATGGAAAAGGCGGCCCGAAGGCCGCCTTTCCGGTTTTTCGGTTCGGACGGAACGCGCTAGGTGTTGTCGCGCTTGCCGGAGTGGTCGTTTTCGATGGCGATCACGGCGGCGGGGCAGCCCTGGGCGGCTTCTTCGATTTCCGATTCGTTGGCGCCGAGGTCGGCGTCGGCCTTCACGACCATCTTTTCGGGAACTTCGAAGACGTCGGGGCAGATCGCTTCGCAGGCGCCGCACATCGCGCATTCGTTTTCGCTTTCGTCCAACCAGACCTTGGTAATGGCCATTGTTCGCTCCTGTTCGGATTGTGGTACGGAAAAGGTAGCAAAAAGGCGGGTTGCGGCGCGATTTCGGACGATTTTAAGGGGAAGGAAAGAGAGCGAGCTATATTTGATAATGCAGGGGAAAACCGCCCCGGAGGCCTTTTGGAGAAGAACTACAGAACCGTCCTCAGACGCATGGGACACGCCCGCCCCGTTCCGCTGCTTTCCGCGCCGGACGAGCAGTCGGACGTGCTGGAGCGGATGGTCGGTTCGATGGACCCGGCCTGCGTGATCCTGCTGCGCGAGGACCTGGACGGGCTGAAGGAGGAGGCCGTGCCCGCGGGGCCGCAGATCTCCGAGGCGCCCGCCACCTTCCGCGCCGTCAACGCCGCGATCGACGAGCTGGAGGCGCAGTTCCGCGAGAAGATGGCCGAGGTGCGCCTGCGCTGGGCCCAGCGCTACGCGAAGGAGGAGCTGGTGCGGCTCCTGACGACCGACGGCTGGATCGAGCGGAGCGGCGACCAGTGGCGCCTGCGGTGCGACGCCTCCCGCAAGCAGGTCGAGGAGCTCTTCAACGCGGTCGTCCTGCTGCTGACGGGCGACGTGGAGAAGCT
>CADBQJ010000172.1 GCA_902796785.1 Fibrobacter succinogenes | reverse complement strand
GGCTGGTCGAGACGATGGCGCGCGAGGAGAAGGTCTGCAGGCACGTCCACCTCCCGATGCAGTCGGGCAACACGCGGATCCTGCGCGAGATGCGCCGCGTCTACACGCGCGAGCGCTACCTGGAGCTGGTGGAGAAGCTGCGCGCGGCCATGCCCGACGTCGCGATCACCACCGACCTCATCGCCGGATTCCCCTCCGAGACGGAGGAGGAGTTCGCCGACACCCTCTCGGCGATGGAGACCGCGCGGTTCGACGGCGCCTTCCTCTTCGCCTACTCCGAGCGGCCCGGCACCGACGCCGCGACCATGCCCGGCGCCCTGCCCGAGGAGGTCCGGCAGGAGCGGCTGCGCCGGATGATCGACCTGCAGAACGCGATCACGGAGGAGAGGACCCGCGCGCAGGTCGGCCGCGTGGAGGAGATCCTGCTGGAGCGCCCCTCGCGCCGCGACCCGGAGACGCTGCTGGGGAAGACCGGCTCGTTCCGGAAGGTCCTCGTCCCCGCGGAGCTGGGCGCGCCCGGCGACTACGTCCGCGTCCGCCTGACCGGCGTCTCGGGCTGGTCGCTGCTGGGCGAGGCGGTCCGATGAGCGCGAAGGTCCGGACTTCGCCGAGGAGCTATATTCTGGGCATGACCGTCCGCCTCCGTTCCGCGCTTCTCGCCGGCTGCGCCCTCCTGGCGCTCGCCGCAGTTCCCGCGGGCGCCGCCTGCGGCGACGCCGCCATGGACCGGGCCTGGCGCGCGCTGATCGCCACCGACTACGTGGGCGCCGCCACGGCCTTCGAGGCCGCCGCCGCGGAATGCGGCTCCCCCGCCGACCGCGAGCCCCTCTACCAGGCGGCCCTGGCCTGGACGATGGCGCAGGACACCGCCTCCCTCTCGAAGGGGGCCGCGATCCTGAACGCGCTCCTGACGACCGCCGAGCCCGAGGAGCCCGTCTACGCGAAGGCGATGCTGATGCAGGCGTGGAACAGCCTGGCCCGCGGCGACACGGCCGCGGCGCGCTCGCAGTACCTCAACGCCGAACCGTCGCTCCCGCCCGAGGAGGGCTCGCGCGCCCTCTGGATCTGCGCCGAGCTGATGCGCGGGCTGGACGACCGCCGCGCCGCCGACAGCTGCGCGCTCGCGCTCCGCAAGCGCCACCCGAAGAGCCTGGAGGCCCTCTACGGCGTCCGGAGCGCCGAGGCCGCGGCGCCCGTCGCGCCGATCGCCCCGGCCCCCGCGCCCGCCCCGAAGAGCGAAACCCCGGCGGCCTCTTCCGCCGGCGCTCCCGCGCCCGCGGAACAGCCCGCCTCGGCCGGCGCGGCTCCCGGCGGACAGGCCATCGCCAGGCCCGGCTCCCCTGCGGCGCGGGCGAAGGCCGCCCCCGCCCGGCCCGCCGAGGCCGAAGCCGCCGTCGCCGCGCCGGAATCCCGGCCCGCCGCCCCGGCCCCCGCGACGGATCCCCGGATCGACCCCAAGGGCGGCTGGTGCCTCCAGCTGGGCGCCTTCTCCGACAAGGGGAACGCCGAACGGCTCGTCTCGAAGCTCTCCGGGCTACCCGGCGAGCTGCGCGTCGTCCAGATGCCCTCCGGACGCCACACGCTCCACCTCGTGCGCCTCTTCGCCTTCCCCACCAAGGAGCAGGCGGAATCCTTCTGGATCGAGCGGATCAAGCCGATGGGGCTGGGCATCGTCGCGCAGGCCCGCTCGCTCCGCTGATTCCGCGCCATTCCCCGTTCTTGCTATCTTTGCCGTCCACCGCCGGGATGGTGGAACTGGTAGACGCGGCGGACTCAAAATCCGCTGCCCGCAAGGGCGTGAGGGTTCAAGTCCCTCTCTCGGCACTTCCCCCTCTCCCCCAACGGACGACAGGCCGCCGTGAGCCGCATTTCCGCACGCATCGCACCGATCCTCCTCGCCCTGGCCCTCTCGGCCGGGGCCGCGGACCAGTGGTTCGGCTTCGACTGGCAGGAGGCCGGGCTCACCCAGAGCGAATTCCAGGCGGTGAAGGCCTCGAACCTGTCGCGCGAGAAGGTGATGCACCTGCTGGAGATCGGCGTCCGCCCCGGGCTCTACCTGCAGCGCCCGTGGGAGCAGCTGGGGGTGAGCGAGGAGCACTGGCTGGCCGAACGCGGCGCCGGAATGGACGACAGCGACATCGACCGGACGCTCGACCGGGCCCACTCGGGCCGGACCGACGCGGCGATTTCGCTCGCGCTGCCCTCGTTCTACCAGTGGAAGACCCGCCAGACCTGGAAGGCCGCGGCGATCAACCTCTGGACGGGCGCCTTCCTGGGAAGCGCCGTCTGGCTGACCGTCGAGGGCGATTCCGACGCGCTGTGGCTCTATTTGGGGGCGCTGGCGGCCAATTTCTATAGTTTCGTCGACGGAATGGCCGACAACCCGGTCTACGCCGAGCCCGACGAGGAGCTTGCGATCGCTCCCGTGGCGGCGCCGGGGTCGCTGGGCGTCGTGGCCTTCCTGAGGTTTTGACGTGCTGCTCGAGATGCTGAAGGCGAAAATCCACCGCGCGACGGTGACCGAGGCGAACCTGGACTACCAGGGTTCGATCACCGTCGACTCCGTCCTGCTCCGCAAGGCGGGCATTCTCCAATACGAAAAGGTGGCCGTCTACGACCTGGCCAACGGGAACCGCTTCGAGACCTACGCCATCGACGGCGAGCCCGGCTCTGGCGTGGTCTGCCTGAACGGCGCGGCCGCCAAGCTGGTCACGCCCGGCGACCTGGTCATCGTGGCCGCCTACGCGCGGATGACGCCCGAGGAGGCGGCCGCGCATTCGCCCGTCGTCGTGAAGGTGGACTCGCGCAACCGTCCCGTGGAGAACCCCGCATGAGGAGCGCGCTCGCCGCGGCCCGCTTCGCCGCGCTGGCGCTCCTCCTCTCCGCGTGCGGGGAGGAACCGGCCGCGTCGCGCGACGCCCGGCTCGCCTCCGCGCAGCCGGCGGCGCCGGTCATGAGCGTGCCCGGGACCGTCGAGGTCCTCAACGGATGCGGAGCCCCCGGCGCCGCCGAGCGGATGCGCCGCCACCTGACCGCGCGCGGCTTCGACGTCCTCTGGTCGAGCAACGCCGAGGACGCCAACTACGCCCGCACGATGGTCGCCGTCCGCACTCCCGGCTGGGAGGGGACGAACCGCCTCGCCGCGGCGCTGAAGACCGACCGCGTGGTCGTCCTTCTCAACAGGAATTCAACCGTCGACGCCACCGTGTTCATCGGACACGACTACCAGGAGATCATCAATGGCAACTGACAGCAAGGACGTTCCCACCGGAAAGGCCCTCGTCGACCTCTGCGCCGCCGAGCTCTTCGCGCGCAAGGCCGAAGACGTCGTGCTGCTCGAGCTCAAGGAGATGAGCGACGTCTGCGACAGCTTCCTCATCGCCACGTGCCAGAGCGAACCGCAGATGCGCGCCATCCTCCAGGGACTGCAGCGCGCGCTGCGCGAAGTGGGGATCAAGCCCGTCGGCAACGACGCCGGCGAAGGGGCCCGCTGGGCCGTCCTCGACCTGGGCGAGCTGATGGTGCACCTCTTCGAGGCCAACCACCGCGCCCACTTCTCGCTGGAACGGCTCTACGAGAACGCCCCGCGCGTCGAGCTGAAACCCGAAGACTACGCCTCCGCCACCGCGAACGAAGAAAGCCAGGACAATGGATTCATCTAAGGAAAAACTGCTCGCCGCCCTCGCCCCGCTGCTCCCCGAAATCCCGGCCGAACAGCTCGAGCGGCTCGTCTGCGTCCCCTCCGACCGCGAAAAGGGCGACTTCGCCCTCCCCTGCTTCGTCCTGGCGAAGGCCCGGAAGGCGAACCCCGCCGCCATCGCGCGGGAGCTCGCCTCCGCCGTCGCCCTGCCCGAGGGGTTCTCGAAGGCCGAGGCCGCGGGCGGCTACCTCAACTTCTTCGTCGACGCGACCGCCGCCACCTCCGCGCTGCTGAAGAAGATCGAGGCCGAAGGCGACGCCTACGGCTCCTCGCCCGCCAACGGGAAGACGGTCGTGATCGACTACTCCTCGCCCAACGTCGGCAAGCAGCTGGCGTTCCACCACCTCCGCTCCACGATGATCGGCAACGCGCTGCTGCGCTGCTACCGCGCCGCGGGCTGGAAGGCGGTCGGAATCAACCACCTGGGCGACTGGGGCACGCAGTTCGGCAAGCTGATCGTGATGGCGCGCCGCTCCGGCCTTCCGCTGGACGACGAGTCGCTGAAGGC
>CADBQJ010000171.1 GCA_902796785.1 Fibrobacter succinogenes | reverse complement strand
CGCCCGGCGTCGAGGGTCGCGGAGGCGACCACCACGCGGAAGTCCCGCCGCTCGCGCGAGATCTTCCGCGCGATCCCGAGCAGCACGTCCATGTCGATGGTCCGCTCGTGCGCCTCGTCGAGCATCAGGCAGGAGTAGCGCCGCAGGCGGGGGTCGCGCCGGAACTCCTGGAGGAGCACCCCCTCGGTCATCAGGTGGAGCGGGGCTTCGTCGGGCCCCTCGGTCCGCAGGCGGATGCGGCACTGCACCAGGTTCGGGTCGCCGCACTCCTGGCGGATCCGGTCGGCCACGGTGAGGGCGGCGATGCGCCGGGGCTGCGTGCAGGCGATCTTCCCGGTCTCGGCCAGGCCCGCCTCGAGGCAGAACTTCGGGATCTGGGTGGTCTTCCCCGAGCCGGTCTCGCCCCGGACCACCACGACCGGACGCGCCTTCAGCAACGCCAGGAAGTCGTCCCGGCGGCGGACGACCGGCAGGTCCGGGTATTCGAAACGCCTTTCCACAGGGCAAAAATAGCCCTTCCGTGGCCCGCCCCGTCCCCGTTTGCTAGATTTCCGGACGCCCGGATGGGCCGGGCCCGACGTTTTTCGACAGAGGATGAGATGACCAAGAAGATTTTCGCGCTCGCGGCCGTGGCCGCTCTGATGTTCGCCGGATGCAACAAGGCCACCGGCGACGGCAACCGCGCCCCCGCGGACGCCGACGAACAGGGTTCCTACGCCCTCGGCCTTGAAATCGGCGCCGCGCTCAAGAACCTGAACACCGACCGCCTGGACCTCGACCTGTTCCTGCAGGGCCTGAAGGACACGCTGCTCCGCGACCGCTCCAAGATGCCGCTCGACTCCACCTTCAAGGCCAAGCAGCTCTTCTTCGAAAACATCCAGAAGGACGCCGCCGAAAAGACCCTCAAGGAAGGCACCGCCTACCTGGTGGCCAACAAGAAGAAGGACGGCGTCGTCGAAACCGCCAGCGGCCTGCAGTACAAGATCCTCCAGGACGGCAGCGGCGTGATGCCCAAGGACTCCGACAAGGTGGTGGTCCACTACACCGGCCGCCTGGTCAACGGCACCGAGTTCGACAGCTCCGTCAAGCGCGGCCGTCCCTTCAGCTTCAACGTCCTCCCCGGCCAGGTCATCGACGGCTGGGTGGAAGCGATCAAGCTGATGAAGGAAGGCTCCAAGTTCGAAGTGACCATCCCCTCGCAGCTGGCCTACAAGGACCGCCCCACCCGCGTGATCCCGCCCAACTCGGTCCTGATCTTCGAGATCGAGCTGCTGAAGGTCAATCCCACCGCCGACGAGGAAAAGGCCCTGATGAACCCCGCTCCCGCCGCCCCCAAGGCGGAAGAGCCGGCCAAGGCCGCCAAGTAGGCGATTCGGACGTTCGGAAAGGGGCTCCTCCGGGGGCCCCTTTTCGCGTTTCCGGAGAGGCCGCGAGCTATCTTTTCCGGGAAAGAGGCGCCACCGGACCGGACTGATGGAGACCAAGGCGGAATTCTCGAAGATGCTGCAGGACGGGCGCCACCCGGGCCGCCTGGGGACGACGCACCGCTTCCTGATCGCCTTCATCGCCCCGTTCCTGCTCACGGCCTTCTTCTACGTGATGTCCATCTCGCCGAGCGCGAGCCGCGAGCTGGCCGTGACCGCCTTCTTCTGCGGCGGCTTCTCGGTGGCGGCGCTCCTCTCCGTCGCGGTCGCCTTCCTGGTGGGCTGGTCCACCCCGCGCGACCTGGCGGTCTTCCTCTTCAGCGCGGCGCTGCTGGTGCTGCGGACCGACCCCGTCTTCTCGAACTTCGTCGAGGCCCGCGCGCCCGGCCTGGCCTGGGTCTGGCTCCCCGTCGTCTCCGCCGTCTTCTTCTGGTCGCACATGCGGCTGGTCCGCTTCCTGCTGCGGCTTTCGCCCGGCTCCCGTCTCGACCGCGTGATCTTCTGGGGGTTCATCGTCCCGAACTTCGCGCTGCTCGTTCCGCTCTTCGCCCTGCCCGCGGCGTGGGACTTCTTCTACTTCGCCAAGTGCTTCCATGCCACGGCCTGGGGCGTCCTCTCCCTGGTGCTGATGCTCCATTGCGCCTACGTGAGCGACAGGTCCGCGAACAGGATGATCGCCGCCGCGTCGCTGCCCTTCTCCTTCGCGCTCTGCGTCAACCTGCTGATCGTCTCCGGGGCGATCGCGCCGATGCAGCTGCGTTTCTTCGAGCTCTGCATCCTCTGGATGATGCTGGTGCTCTGCGGGCTGATCGTCCAGGCGCAGATGGCGATGGCCAGGGAGGCGCGCGCCCGCGAGCTGATGAGCGACCGCGCGCTGGGCTCGATCAACGAGGGGATCGCGCTCGTCGACGACGACATGAACATCGTCTGG
>CADBQJ010000170.1 GCA_902796785.1 Fibrobacter succinogenes | reverse complement strand
GGGGGATGAAGACGATCTTGAAGACGCTGCGCGCAAAGGCCCAGATCAGCACGGTCAGGAGCAGGACGGCAAGGGCCAGGAGCGCGTACTGGCCGGCGCCGAACATCGCCCGGAAAATCATGAACTCGCTGACGAAGAGCCCCGAGGGCGGCACGGCCGTGATGCCGACGAAGCCGAGCAGGAACACCAGCGCGCCAAAGGGGTTGACGTCGAAATAGCCGCCCATTTCGTCGAGCATGCGCGTTCCGAAGACGCGGAAGAGCTGCGAGAAGTGGAGGAAAAGCCCCGATTTGACGAAGGTGTGCATCACCAGGTGGAGGATGGCGGCGTAGCAGCCGATTCCTCCCGCGGCGACGCCCAGGGTGACGAGCGACATGTGCTCGATGCCCGAATAGGCGAGCATGCGCTTGAAGTTGCGCACGCGGATCATGTACGCCGTCGCGACAAAAAGCGAGATGAACGCCAGCGCGACCAGCATCGTGCGGCTCCAGAAGGCCAGCGGGGTCGCGCGGACGACGGCGTAGACGCGGTAGACGCCGACGAAGCCGAGGTTGACGAGCACGCTGGAGAGCAGCGCGCCGACGGGCGCGGGGGCGGTGTCCTTGGCGTCGATGCCCGCGGTGAACATCGGGAACAGCCCCAGCTTGGCGGTGTAGCCCACCACGATGAAGATGAAACCGAGCTTCATCCAGAAGGGGTCCATCTCGCCGGCGTGGGCGAGCAGGGAGGCGTAGCCCAGATCGAGGGAGCCGGCGTGCATCAGGGACAGGCTCATGAAGAGGATGCCGATGAAGACGAACGAGACGCTGATGGCGCAGACGAAGACGTATTTCCAGGTGCCTTCCAGCGCGCGCTTGTTGCGATGATGGTAGATGAGCATCGCGGCGCTGAGCGTGGTCACTTCGGTGAAGACCCAGGTCAGCGCGACGTGGTTGCTGAGATAGCCCAGCGACAGCGCCGCGACCAGCATGATGAGCGCCGAGGCGTAGACCGCGCGGGAGGAGGGCTTGACCTGCTCCTCCCTGAGGAGGATGCCGCTGTGGACGGCGGCGGGAACCGCCACGACGGTGATGCACAGAAGCAGGATCAGTCCCAGCGCGTCCACGGTGAAATAGGAGGGGGAGGTCGCGCCCTTGTTGAATCCGGCCCAGAGGGCCAGGCCGACCTGGCAGAGGAGGAAGAGCGACGTGATGACGGCGGCCGCCCCCCTGCGTCTCAGCGCGAAGGCGCCCAGCGCGCAGAGGGAGGCCGCAACGATGTATGCCGTGATCTCCATCGTCAGTCCCTCAGCTCCGTCAATTCCCCGATGTCGGCGTCGCGGAAGACGTCGCCGATCTTGTTGATGAAGATGCCGAGGATGAGAACGCTGGCGAAGATGTCGAGCATCACGCCGAGGTTGATCAAAAGAGGCATCTCGTTGCCCACGGCGAGGGCGAGGACCGTCACGCCGTTTTCGATGACCATGTAGCCCATCACGTGCGAGAGGAGCTTTCTGAGCGTGGCGATGAAGTAGAGGCCGAAGAAGATGGCCGAAAGCGCGGCGACGAAGAAGGTCTTGCCGAGATGGGCGTCGTCCACCATTCCCGCCATCAGGACGCTCCCCGCGATGATGAGCGTGGCGATGAGGAGCGAGACGAACTGCGGAAGCGAAGGTTCCGCCTCGCGCGTGATCTTGTTGCGCCTGATGGTGCGGAAGAGGACGCAGGGGACGGCGATCGACTTGAAGACGATGGTCTCGGTCAGGATCCAGGCCAGCCCGATCCCCGTGTATTCCTTGAGCTGCATCAGGGCCACGAGAAAGAGCAGCACTCCCTGCAGCGCGAGGATCTTGACGAAGCTCCGCATGCGATTGGCGATCGCCATGTAGAGAAGCGTCATCAGAAAGAGAATCAGGACGAGGTCTGTCATGGGTTACCTGAAGTTTCCGACGGCGAGAAGCACGCCGAAGACGAGGAGCAGCGCCACGGAGGTGAGGGCGAAGATGAACTGCGGGTTGTGGTTCATCCGCGCCCGGGCCATGAACGACTCGACGACGCCGATGGAGACGGCCGAGGCCGCCTCCACCGCCAGGAACGCGGGCACGTCCCAGGCGTCGGGGACGCTGCCGACGAAGAGGTTGGCGATCAGCGCGGCGTACATGGCGAACTTGAGGTATCCCGCGGCCAGGATCAGCCCCAGGTCGAAGCCGCTGTTGTCCAGGATCATCGCCTCGTGGACCATGGTCAGCTCGAGGTGCGTCTTGGGGTCGTCCACGGGCAGGCGGCTGTTCTCGATCAGCTCCAGCACGAGGAGGACTCCCGCCGCGACGACGGCGATGGCGCAGCTCATCGCTCCGGAGAGGTGGATGGCGGGCAGGATGTCGGCGAAGGAGGTGAACCCGGTCAGAAGGGAGAGGGAGCCGACCACCATGAAGAAGGCCGGTTCGGCGAGCATGGAGTAGAGCGCTTCGCGGGCCGCGCCCATTCCCTCGAAACTCGAGCCCGTGTCCAGCGCCCCGACGATGCCGAAGAACTTGCCGAGCGCCAGCACGTAGGCGAAGAAGACGAAGTCGCCCCGGAACGACAACAGCGCGCCGTCTTCGCCCAGGGGAATCACGGCGCACGCCATGACGACCGACGCGGCTTGGACGATCGGCGCCGCCTTGAAGACCCAGCCCGTGGTGGGGCTGTAGACCGCGCCCTTGCGCATCAGCCGCGCGACGTCCTTCAGCGGCTGGAAGACGCCGGGCCCCTTGCGCCCCGAGCAGACGCTCTTCGTCCTGACGATCAGGCCGTCGAAGAAGAGCGCGGCGAAGAGGATGAGGGCGAAGCTGGTCATGGCTATGCGAGAACCAGGGTGAGGAGGATCGCCAGCACGATGCAGACGATGCCGTAGAGGATGTAGTACTGCAGCCGTCCGTTCTGGAGGAAGGAGAACCGGTCCATGAAGCGGCGATAGGCCTCGAGCGGGGCGGAGATGAAGTGCCGTTCGAAGGCGTCGTAGTTTTCGGATTCGTAGGCGGCCCTGCCCGGATAGCACTTCTCGATCGGGTCGCAGCGCACCGCGTTTCCGAGCAGGCCGGAGCAGAGGTCGGCGTAGGTGCGGGTGTAGGAGGTGGCGGTGTACTGGATCTTCGCCGTTCCCGCGGTGTATCCGCAGCTCCAGGTCTCTCCCTCGCGGACGCTCTTGCCGCGGCCGGCCAATTGGCGCAGGCCGGCCAGCGCGGCGATCACGCCCACGGTCGCCAAGGTGGCCGCGCCGACGTTCGACATCCAGTCGGGCAGGGCGCCGGCGCTTCCGGAAACGCCGGGGAAGGAGGCGACGACGGAAGCGGCCGCCGAGGCGTAGAACTGCGGGAAAAGCCCGATGGAGAGCATGATCGCCGCCTCGACGCACAGCGGCAGTTTGCGGCTCCAGCCGAATTCCCGCATTTCGGGAAGGGCCGTGCGGGGCGTGCCGAGGAAGACGATGCCGAAGGCCTTGGTGAAACAGAGAACGGCCAGCCCGCCGATCAGCACCAGCGCCATGATGGCGAACGACGCTCCCACGGCGCCGGCGGCGCCCGCCCCGTCCAGCCAGCCGAAGAGCCCGAGGTAGATCGCGAGCTCGGAGACGAATCCGTTCATCGGAGGCAGGCCGCAAATCGCCACGGAGGAGACGAGGAAGAAGGCGGCGGTCCAGGGAAGCTTCTTGGCCAGGCCGCCGAGCCGTTCCACGTCGAGCGTGTGCGCGGCCTGGTAGACGTTGCCGGCGGCGAAGAAGAGCGAGGACTTGAACAGCGCGTGGTTCAGCGTGTGGAGGAGCGCGCCCGCGAAACCGAGCGCCGCGAGGTCCGCCTTCCCGAGGGCGGCGCCGACGCAGCCCAGGCCGATCCCCATGCCGATGATGCCGATGTTCTCGATGCTGTGGTAGGCGAGCAGCTTCTTCAGGTTGTGCTGCATGATGGCGAGCATCACGCCGTAGAGCCCGCTGACTGCCGCCACGGCCAGGATCGCGTATCCCACGACGAGGAGGTTCGCCGTGGTCAGGGCGATCACGCGGAGAATTCCGTAGATGCCGATCTTGATGATCACGCCGGACATCACCCCGGAGACGTGCGCGGGGGCGACGGGGTGCGCGTGCGGGAGCCAGGTGTGGAACGGGACGAACCCCGCCTTGACGGCGAACCCGGAGAGGATCAGAACCAGCGGCCAGACGCTCCCGTCGTAGGCGGCGATGGCG
>CADBQJ010000169.1 GCA_902796785.1 Fibrobacter succinogenes | reverse complement strand
GCCCTCGGGCAGCTCGCAGAGCTCCTTGAGCGGGTCGGTCACGCGGCCCTGGCGGCCCGCGGTGCCGTCGTCGGTCACCACGATGTGGCGGTCGGCCAGCGCCTCCATCTCGTCCTGGAGGATCAGGAGGTCCTTGGAGCGCGCGCCGCTGATCACGGTCAGCCTGTTGCCGGCGGCCTTGAGCGCCTGGACGATGGGGTGCAGGGGGGCGATGCCGATGCCGCCGCCCACGCAGGCCACGTGGCCGAAGTTCTCGATGTGCGTCGGACGGCCGAGCGGGCCGACCAGCACGGGCAGCTCGTCCCCTTCGGCGAAGCGGGAGAGTTCCTCGGTCGTCTTGCCCACCACCTGGAAGATCAGGACGATCGTGCCGCGTTCCTCGGAGGCGTCGGCGATGGTGAGGGGGATGCGTTCCCCGCGTTCGGCGTCGGTCTGGAGGATGATGAACTGCCCCGCCTTTCGCTCCGCGGCGATCAGGGGAGCCTCGATTTCCATCTGCCAGACCTTTTCGGAAAGCTGTTTTTTGGAGACGATCTTGTTCATGAAGCGAAAGATACCCAATTCGGGGCCCTCTTCGGCCCCGCGGACCCCCTCATTTTCGTATTTTACCGGGTCATGGCGGGGAAATGCCCCCGGCCGCCGTTTTTCAGAGGTCCAGATGGGTTTCCGCGAGGTCATCGAACATCCCGACCGGTACGACTTCGACGTCGAGACCGTGGGCGAATGCCTTCTCGACTCCCCCCTCGCCGCCACCTCGATGCGCGTCGCCGGCAAGGCCGGCGGATACGTGAACGGCCAGCGGGTGCTGCTGACCCGCGACGAGGCCGTCCTCAAGGAGCACTTCGCCAGGTACGGCAAGACCCCGTCTCTCGAGCTGGCCGGCCCCCACGCCAAAATCTACCACGACCCCATGTGGGCCCGCGCGGCCATCGTCACCTGCGGCGGCCTCTGCCCCGGGCTGAACAACGTCATCAAGGGGCTGGTCCGCTCGCTCTGGTTCGACTACGGCGTGCGCACCATCTACGGCATCCGCTACGGCTACCTGGGGCTGGTCCCCGGGTTCCACCATCCGCCGATCCAGCTGGACCCCGACGTGGTGGACGACATCCACGAAATCGGCGGGACCATCCTGGGCTCCTCCCGCGGCGAGCAGGACGTGAAGGCGATGGTCGACACACTCCAGCGGATGAACATCAACATGCTCTTCACGATCGGCGGCGACGGCACCCTGCGCGGCGCCCAGAAGATCGTCGAGGAGATCAAGGCGCGCAACCTGGCCATCTCCGTGGTCGGCGTGCCCAAGACGGTCGACAACGACCTGCAGTTCATCGACCGCTCCTTCGGCTTCGAGACCGCCGTCTACGAGACCTTCGACGTCCTCTCCTCGGCGCACATCGAGGCCAAGGGGGCGCACAACGGCATCGGGCTGGTCAAGCTGATGGGGCGCGACTCCGGCTTCATCGCGGCCTACGCGTCGATGGCCAACACGGTGGTCAACCTCTGCCTGGTGCCCGAGGTCCCCTTCACGCTCGACGGCGAGAACGGGCTGCTGCGCGCCATCGAACGGCGCTGGGCCACCGGCAAGACGCACATGGTGATCGTGGTGGCCGAAGGGGCCGGACAGGAGCTGATCGCCGGCGAGGAGAAGCGCGACGCCTCCGGCAACGTCCTCAAGAAGGACATCGGCGAGTTCCTCGTCTCCCGCATCAACGCGCACTTCGCCGCCATCGGCAAGGAAGTGCACGTCAAGTACTTCGACCCCTCCTACTCCATCCGCAGCGTGCCGGCGCACGGCACCGACGCCATCCTCTGCAACCTGCTGGCGGTCAACGCCGTCCACGCCGCCATGGCCGGGCGCACCAACTGCATCGTCAGCCAGTGGGACGACGCCCCGGTGCTGGTCCCCTGCCGCATGGCCACCATCGAACGCAAGAAGATCGACCCCGACGGCCCCTTCTGGCAGGCGGTCCTCAGCTCCACTCGCCAGAACTACTATTTCCACGGCGAGGCCAGCGAGTAGGTCTCAGGTCTCAGGTCTCAGTGCGTACAATCCGCGCGCGCTTGACAAAAGAAAGGGGATCCGGAAAGGAGCCCTTCTTTTTGTCGCCGACGGCCACTATCCGCACTAACCCCTGATCCCTGATCCCTGATCCCTAATCCCTGTTTCACCAAGTCAGCTTCATCAAAGAGCAGATGCCGCCGCAGTAGACCTGCTCCTCGCCCGTCGCGGTGAAGCCGAGCTGGCGGAAGAGCGGGTAGCCGACGGGGGCGGCGTAGATGGCCATGTGGTGGTCGAACTCGCGCTCGTCGACGAACGCCCGGATGAACTCCACGATCCGCGCCACGGTCCGCTCGTTGGCGAAGCCGCGCTCCAGCAGCAGCAGCTCGATGTGGCGGATGCGGTAGAGCTCGAAGAAGCCCACCAGCCGCCCTTCGCTGCGCACGAGGAAGAAGTTGGAGTGCTGGTGCATCCGCTCGGAGATGGCCATGTCGCTCACCGAGTCGTGGAACTGCTCCACCCCTTCGTCGTTGTAGAAGATGGCGAGCGAGTCGCGGAAGTTGTTGTTGGCGAACAGCGAAGCCGATTCCACGTCGGATTCGGCCATCGGGGCGATTTCGATTTCGGGCTGCTCGCTCATCCCGCCTCCGGTCAGTAGTCGAAGAGGTCGGCCTTGGAGAGGTCGGTCCAGTCGGGCTTGACCGCGCGCGCGGCGTTGTTGAACGCCGTGACGATCACGCCCTGCATGTGCTTGGTGAGGCGGCGGCCCTTGCACGCCATCGAGACGGACTTGTGGCTGAGCTGCGCGGGCCACGCGGAGACCACGTCGTGCGTCGAGAGGCCGAGTTCGGCCATTTTCGCGGCGATGGGCTGCTCGCCCAGGTTGCGTTCGATCTTTTCCGGTCGGGATCCGTTGTCCATGTCCGGAAAGATACATTCATTCAGCGGAGCGCGTCCTCGTTCACCAGGCCGAGGCTGCGCGCCGGCAGATAGCCCTCCAGGTCGTCGCCCGCGCGCACCAGGAACCATTCGCCCGTCTTCGACCGGACCTCGAGGTCGGTGCCGGAATGGAGCGTGGCCAGCACCTGGTCGCGGGAGGAGGGGCCGCTGCGGAGGTCCACGGCCGATTCGAGGACCACGCCCCTGGCGTCGAATTCGTCGGCCCAGATCTTGTATCCCGTGCTGAGCGCGACCGGAATCGCCGCGAGGAAGGCGACGGCGGCGAGCGCCGCGCCGCAGTGCCGGACGCGCCCGCGGAAGAGGACGGCCAGCGAAAGCCCCGCGCCGAAGAGGAAGGAGAGCGCGAGCAGCGCGTCGAGCCCGAGCGGGACGGAGAGGCGGGAATGGAGGGCCCAGAGCTTCTCGAAGACCGGGTCGCTCTCCCGCGCGGGGCGGAGGTCGGCCCGCTTGGAGCGCGCCAGCTCCAGGTTCGCGCGGGCGTCGGCGTCGGCGGGGTCGATGCGGAGCGCCTTCTCGTAGTGGAGGATGGCCCAGCCCGTCTCGCCCAGGCGGAAGTGGGCGTTGCGAAGGTTGTAGTAGACCCGCCTGTCGCGGACGCCCAGGTCGAGGCACTTCTCCCAGGAGAGGCGCGCCTCGTCCCACCTGCCCGCCGCGTAGGCCTCGTTCCCCCGCGCGAAGGCGGCGGCGCATTCCGCCGGAGCGCCGTTCGGGGCGGCGTGCGCTCCGGCGGGGAGGAGCGTCGCGAGGAGGAGGACGATGGCGAGGCGCGTTTTCACGAACGGACCCTCCAGAGCGCCTCGAGGGCGCGTTCCGCGCGTTCCAGTTCCTCCGGCAGCGAGCCCTCCCGCGCCGCGAGGCCGCCGAAGCGCGCCCGGTCGCAGTCGTCCAGCACGCCGAGCGCTTCGGCGGCCTGCTCGCCGGAAAGCCCGCGGGCCACGAGGGCTTCGGCGAGCTCCGCGCGGGTCATCCCGCGCGGCTCGCGGCGCAGCGCCTGCGAAAGCGCGTTGCGCAGGGCCTCCTCGACGGCGTCGTGGAATTTCCCGGAGTTCCCGGCGGCGAGGGCCTCGCGCGCGGAGCGGAGCGCGGCGGAGGCGCCGCGGCGGGCGCGCGACCGGCGTACGCGGTCGGGGTCGGAGAGGAAGGACCGGACCAGGCGGCGGAGCCCCAGGAGAACGAGCGGGAGCAGCGCGCCGAGGGCCAGCAGCAGCCACCAGAGCGGGTTGCGGTAGGCGAACCTCTCGCCGTCGCGGAGGTTCTCCCCGTCGACGGCGATGTAGCGGATGTCGGAGCCGAGCGCCTTGATCTCGCGCTTGGGCGCGTTCGCCGGAGCGGGGCCCGAAGGCGAAGAGAGGTCCGCGGATTCCTCCGCGACGGCGGCTTCGGCCTCGCGCCCCACCTTCAGCTTCAGCTCGGGGCTTTCGAGGACGCGGTAGCTTCCGGCGCGCGGATCGAAGTAGGAGAAGACGACCGGCGCGATCGCGAACTCGCCCGTGCGGCGCGGATAGAGGAACCAGCGGCCCGTCCACGTGGTCTTCTTCCTTCCCTTGCCCGCGCTGACGGAGAGGTTCTCCTCGGGCGGCACGGAGCGGAACTCGGAGAGGTCGGGCATGCGCACGCGCGGCGCGGCGCCCGGCCGCCCGTCGCCGGCGATCTTCACCTCCAGCGTGACGGGAGAGCCGAGCCTGGTGGAGTCGGCGCTCAGCTTCACGTTCATCGTGTAGTTGCCGACCAGCCCGGAGAAGTGCATCGGGCGCCCCTCCTCGGGGAGGGGCTTCACGTCCACGACCACCGGCGCGGTGACGGCGACGGCCTCCTGCGGCTCCTGCCGGATCGACTCGGAGCGCATGGTCATGCCGCCCACCTTCTTCTCCTCCACCTTGCGCTCGGGGCGCCCCTGCTTCATGTAGGTGAAGCGCATGGAGGGGATCTCCAGCCGGCCGCCCTTCACGGGGGCGAGGGAGGCCTGCGCGCGGGCCGTGGCCACCACGTCGCCCGGCTTCTTCGCCCGCTCGAAGGCGAACCCGGCGTCGTCGTCGAGCGCGCCCCAGAAGGAGGAGCCGAAGTCGAGTCCCGCGGCGCCCGTGAGCTGGAGGAAGTTCTGGTAGGCGTTGAGATGGACGGTCAGCGTGAACTGCTCCCCTTCCCACAGGCTCCTGCGGTCGACCGACGCGCGGGCGGAAAGGCCCGGGGCGTCGAGGTTGCGCCGCACGGCCACCGTCACGCTGCCCAGCGCGCGACGCGTCCCCTCGATGTTCCAGAAGACGGCCACCCTGTGCGCGCCGTCGCGCAGCGCCTTCATGCGGAAGGTGAACTTCCTCACCTTGAAGGCGCCGAAGAAGAAGTCGCGCCGCGTCTCGTCCTCGGTGCGGCTGGAGACGTGCTCCAGCGTCCCCTCGGCGTATTCGATCTCGGGGAAGTTGAAGGACTCGGGAAGCTCGTTCGTCGGGATGACCAGCGAGAAGTCGAACTCGCTCCCCTGCTCCACCCGCTCGGGGTCCGTCTCGAAGGTCAGGCGCGCCTCCGCCGCCGCGCAGAAAAGCAGCACGGCGAGAATCATGCGAAGAACGCGTCCGTTTCCGATCACCAGTCCTTGCCTCCGGGGACGCGGATCCCCCTGGCCGGTTTGCCCTTCTTCCCGCGCTCGCCCTCGGCGTAGCTGTCGAGCAGCGCGCGGGCCTGTTCTTCGGTCAGCTCGCCGGGTTCCCCGCGGCTGTCGCTCGAACCCGCGCCGGAAGATAGCGATTCTCCGTCCGCTCCGGCGGAACCGCCCTGCGAACTGCCGCGGTCGTCGCTCGAACCGCCGTCGGAGCCGTCGCCCCGCGACGAACCGCCCTGCGACGAGCCGCTCTGGGACGAGCCGCCCTGGTTCCCTTCGCCGCTCTGGCTGCTCTGGCCGTCGTCGCTGCTCTGGCCGCCCTGGCCCTGCTGGTCCTGCTGATCCTGCTTGTCCTGTTGGTCTTTCCGATCTTGCTGGTTCTGCTGATCTTGTTGATTCTGCTGATTCTGCTGGTCCTGCTGGTTCTGCCGTTCGAGCAGCTCCTTCAGCATCTCCAGCTTGCGGTCGTTGGGATGTTCCGCCAGCCCCTGCGTGACGACGGCGAGCGCCCTTTCGCGCTGCTCCTCGATGTAGAGCGACGCCGCCTCGGCGTAGGCCTGGTGCGCGCTTTTGGCGAAGGCCGCGGAAGCGCAGAGCAGCGCGAGAAGGAGGAAGCGCTTCATCGTCCGCCCTCCTGTTCCGCGCGCGGCATGCGGCCGGCGTTGATCTCGACGATGTCGTCGATGCGGCCGGCGGCCTCGACCACCTTGCGCGCGGTCGGCTCGGTCCGCAGGAAGTCGGCGAGCGTCGCGGCCGCGGCGTCGTACTTCTCCTCTCGCGCCAGGGCGTAGGCCTTTTCGAGCGCCTTCTTCGCCTCTTCGGAAAGTTCCTCGCGGCGGTTCCGCTCCTCCTTCTGCCGGTCGATCTCGCGCTGGAGCCGCTTCTGCACCAGCTCCACGTTGCGCTTGGCCTTTTCGTTCCGCTCGTCCAGCGCGATGGACTGGCGCCAGGCGGCGATGGCCTCCCTCCAGGCCGAGATTCTCTTCGCGGGGTCGCCCTCGCTTTCGCCGACGCGGTACTGCGCGTTGCCGACGTTGTACCAGATCTTCGCGGCCAGCGCGGTGTCGGCCGTCTGGAGCGCGCTCCGGAGCGTGGCCACGGCCTCGTCGTTGCGGCGCTGGGCGAGCAGCGACGTCCCCAGGTTGAAGCGCCGTTCGGCCGAGAGCGAGTCCTCGACCAGCTCGGCCGCGAACCGCGCGGAGGCCGCGGCGAAGTCGCCCTCCGCGTAGGCCCTGTGCCCCTCGCCGCCCCAGGCGCAGAACGCGGCGGCGGCCACGACGGCGGAAAGAACGCGCGTTCTCATTCCCCGGCCCTCCTCTTGCGCGCGGCGGTCGCGGCCGGCGCCAGCGCCTCCAGCGCGAGGAAGAAGAGCGCCAGCGCCAGCGGAATCTGGTAGCGCTCCACCATCTGCTCGTAGAGGTCGGAGTCGATGGCGCGCCGTTCGCGGTCGCGGATGTCGTCGAGCACGCGGCGGAGCTCGAAGTCGTCGGGCCCGGCGTGGTAGTAGCGGCCGTGCCCCTTTTCGGCGATGGCGGAGAGCAGCGCCTCGTTCAGGCGGGTGGTGACCACCTCGCCGCGGGCGTCCTTCTTGTACCGCTTGGCGCCCGGCCCGCCGACCGGAATCGGGACGCCGCCCGCGGAGCCGATCCCGACGGAGTAGAGGGTGATTCCCCGCTTCGCCAGCGCCTCGGCGGCCTCGAGCGCCCGGGCGTCGTGCTCCTCGCCGTCGCTGACCAGCACGACGATCTGGTAGCGCGAGTTCTGGGGCGGCATGGCGGCGCCGGCGCGTTCCAGCGCCCCGGCGACGTCGGTCCCCTGCACGAATTCGTCGGGGTCGAGCTCGTCCACGAAGAGGCGGACCGCGCCGTAGTCCACGGTCAGCGGGCAGAGCGTCCTGGCCTCGCCGGCGAACCCGATCAGCCCCACGCGGTCGCCCTCGGCGTCCTCGAGGAAGGCGCCGATCTCGTGGCGCGCGCGGACCATGCGGCTGGGGGCGATGTCCTCGGCCTGCATGGAGCGGCTGACGTCCACGACCAGCATGATGTCGAGCCCGCGGCGCTGCACGTTGCGCGACACGGTCCCCCACTGCGGGCGGACCAGCGCGAGGACCAGGAAGAAGAGCGCGGCGAGCAGCAGCGCCTCGCGGAGCAGCCCCGCCCAGGGACGCGGCTCGGGGAGCAGGCGCGGAAGCACCTCGGGCGCGGCGAAGCTCTCCAGCAGGCGGCGACGGCGGCGTCTTCCCCAGAGGAAGAGCCCGGCGACGGCGGGAAGGGCGAGCAGGGCCCAGAACCATTGCGGCGCGGCGAAGTTCATGGCGCCCTCAGCAGCCTGGTGCGGCCGAGCAGCAGCTCGCCCAGCAGCAGGATCGCCCCCAGCAGCAGCCACGGGCGGTAGAGTTCCCTGTACTTGGTGAAGGTGCGGGTGCGGATCTCGCTCTTCTCCATCTTGTCGATCTCGTCGTAGATCTGCCCGAGGCGCTGGCCGTCGGTGGCGCGGAAGTAGAGGCCGCCGGTGGTCCGCGCGACCTCCTGCAGCGACGCCTCGTCCACGCGGTCCTCGGCGGAGATCGGCGTCTCCTGCCAGAAGAGCGCCCCGGTGAAGGGGTTCTGCGCCGGGCGGAGCTGCGTGCCCGACCGCTTGCCCACGCCGATCGCGTGGATGCGCACGCCGAGCGTCTTCGCGACGGCGGCGGCCTGCGCGGGATGGACGCTGCCGGCGTTGTGGACGCCGTCGGTGAGGAGCACCACCACCTTCGAGGGGGCCTTGGAGCGGTCGAGCCGGCGGATCGAGTTCATCAGCGCGTCGCCGATGGCCGTGCCGTTGACGGGTATGGTCTCGTGGTTCGCGGCGTCGAGCATTTCGCGGAGGATGCCGTGGTCGAGCGTGAGCGGGCAGAGCGTCTGCGCCTCGCCGGCGAACCCCACCAGGCCGATCCGGTCGTGGGGCCGCTTCGAGACGAAGTCCGCCACCACCGACTTCGCCACGCCCAGCCGCGAGTGCCTGGGCCATTCGCGCTTCGCGAAGGTCTCGGCGTCCATTCCCGCGAACCTGCGCAGCGTCTTCTGCGGCACCAGGTCGAGCGCCTGCATCGAGCCGGAGAGGTCGAGCGCCAGCACGATGTCCACGCCTTCCGAAATCACCTCCTGCGACTCCATCCCCTCGCGCGGACGGGCCAGCGCCACGATCAGGCAGGCCAGCGCGGCCGCGCGGACCCAGGGCAGGGCGAGCGAGAGCCGCGTCCAGACGGTGGGCTTCGTCGTCCCGAAGAGGCGGACCGAGGAGTACTTCAGCGCGCGCCCGCGGCGGAGCCTCGTCCGCCAGAACGCGAGCAGGAAGGGAAGCGGCAGCAGCGCCAGAGCCCACGGCGAGTGGAAGACGGAGAGGAAGCTCATCGTCCCTTCTCCTTTTCCTCGACGGGCTTCGTCGCCTCGACCAGCTCTCGGACGACGCCGGCCAGCGCCTCCGCCTCGCCTTCGGCCAGGCGGGAGCCCGCGAACTTCACGAGGTCGGCGCGGCGGCAGAACTCGCCGATCCTCCCCTTCCATTCCTCCAGCTCCCCGGAGCGCGCGTCGAGCTCGTCGAGGAGCTCGCGGGTCGTCTTCTCGAGGGTCCTGGTCCCGAACCGTTCGTCGAGGTAGCCGCGCAGGGCCAGCCCGAGCGCCAGGCAGAAGGCGTTGTGGCGCGCCTGGTCGTCGGAGGAGCCGTCGCCGCGGGCCAGCAGCCGGTCGATCTCGCGCAGGCAGCGGACGTGCGGGGGCAGCGCGGCCTCCAGGCGCAGGCGGCGCCGGCGCAGGAGGAAGGCGACGAGCGCGGCGGCCGCGGGGAGGAGAATCGCCCACGCCCACGGGGGGATCCCGCCGGAGATCTCGACGGGCGGCTCGTCGGCCTCGATGTCGGCCGCGGAGTCCAGGTCGCGCGGGACGACGGCGACCACCGCGGGGTCGGAGGAGAGGCGCCAGACGTCCCCCGACGCGGTGTCGGCGAGGACGACGGAGAGCGCGGGCAGGGTGAAGACGCCCGAGCCGAAGAGCGCGAGCTCGCCGGTCCAGCGCGCGCGCTGCCAGCCGCGCCGGACGATCCGCGGGTCGTCGGCGACGAAGCGGCGCACCTCGAAGTCGCCGAGCTGGGCCACGCCGTGCGGCATCTCCACCGCCCAGCCCGCGGGGCACTCCACGTCGAGCGTCACGCGGAAGAGGTCGCCGATCGAAAGCTCGGAGGGCTCCACCTCGAGCGTCAGGGAGACCCCTTCGGGAAGGGGCTTCGGCGCGGGCGCGAAAACCGGCGCGGGCGCGGGAGCCGCGGAGTCGGACGGCGCCTCCCGGGCGAAGGCCGCGGCGCAGAGGAGCGACGCGAGGAGCGGAAGGAGCTCAGGCGCGCGCATGGGCCCTCCTCCGGAAATAGCGGACCACGGGGTCGAGCACCCGTTCCATCTCGTCGTGGAGCGGGACCTCCACGAAGTCCACGCCCATCCTGCGGAAGGAGTCGGCCAGCTTCCTCCGGCGCAGCGAGGCGGCGTCGGCGAAGCGCTTGCGGAAGGCGGCGTCGCCGCAGTCGATCAGCGCCGTCTCGCCGGTCTCGGCGTCCTCCAGCTCGATCAGCCCCGACTCGGGCAGCTCGGTCTCGCGCGGGTCGACGATTCCCAGCGCCAGCAGGTCGTGCCTGCCGTTCAGCAGGCGGAGCGACCGCTCGTATCCCTCGTCGAGGAAGTCGGAGACGAGCACGACGACCGCGCGGCGGCGGAGCAGCTTGCGCAGCTCGCCCATGGCCAGCGCGACGTCCGTCCCGCGGCCCTCCGCCTCGCGGGCGAGCATCTCGCGCAGGCAGCGCAGCGAATGGAGCCGGCCCTTGGCGGGCGGGATCCAGGCCTCCACGCGGTCGGAGAAGAGCATCAGCCCCACCTTGTCGCCGTTGCGCGCGGCGGAGAAGGAGAGAAGCGCGCCGAGCATGGCCATCGCCTCGCCCTTGGAGCGGGAACGGCTGCCGAAGGAGCCGCTCGCGCTGACGTCCACGGCCAGCACCACGGTGAGCTCGCGCTCCTCGACGAACTGCTTGACGTGCGGGCGCCCGGTGCGGGCGGTGACGTTCCAGTCGATGGTCCGCACGTCGTCGCCGGGAACGTATTCGCGCACCTCCGCGAACTCCATCCCCTGTCCCTTGAACGAGGAATGGTACGCGCCCGCCATCGTCTCGTCGATCACGCGACGGGTGCCGATCTCGATCCGGCGGACCGAGCGGAGCACCTCCTTGGGGAGGGCGGCGGCGGGCGTCTTCCTCATCGCCTAGGGGACCTCGACCCCGGCGAAGAGCTTCTGCACGATTTCGTCCGAGTCCATCTCCTCGGCCTCGGCCTCGTAGCTGAGCACCAGGCTGTGGCGCAGGACCTCGAGGCCGACGGCCTTGACGTCCTCGGGCGTGACGTAGGCGCGGCCGTCGACGAAGGCGTTCGCCTTGGCGGCGCGGGCGAGGTCGATGGAGGCGCGCGGCGACGCGCCCACGGCGACCAGGGGCGCGAGCTCGGCCAGGCCGCAGTCCGCGGGGCGCCGCGTGGCGCCGACCAGCCGGACGACGTACTCCTTGATGCGGTCGTCGACGTAGAGCTCGCGCACCACGGCGCGCGCCGCGAGGATCGCCTCGCGGCCGACCACCTTGCGCACGGGGTCGAAGCCCGCGCCGGAGGCGGCGTCGAGGATGCGGCGTTCCTCGTCGGGCGTCGGGTAGCCCACCTTCAGCTTGAGCATGAAGCGGTCCACCTGCGCCTCGGGCAGCGGATAGGTCCCCTCCTGCTCGATGGGGTTCTGGGTGGCCAGCACGAGGAAGGGCTCGTCGAGCCGGAACGTCTCGTCGCCGATCGTGATCTGGCGTTCCTGCATCGCCTCGAGCAGCGCGCTCTGCACCTTGCTCGGCGCGCGGTTGATTTCGTCGGCCAGGACGAGCTGCGAGAAGAGCGGGCCCTTGCGGACCTCGAAGGTCGACTTCGCGGCGTTGTAGATCGTCGTGCCGACCAGGTCCGCGGGGAGGAGGTCGGGCGTGAACTGGATGCGGCTGAACTCCAGCCCCACGGCGTCGGCCAGCGCGCGCACCGCGGTGGTCTTCGCCAGGCCCGGAAGCCCCTCGAGCAGCAGGTGCCCGTCGGCCAGCAGGCCGGCCAGCAGGCCGCGCGTCAGGTTCTTCTGCCCGACGACCGCCTTGGAGAGTTCGCGGAGGAGCGGAGCGCAGAACGCGCCGGCCTCCTGCACTTTCGCGGAAAGTTCCTGGATGTCAGTGTTCATGTCGTCTCCTCGTCGTTCAGGCCCAGGCACACGCGCAGGGCACGGAGAGTTTCCCTGTTCTTCGCGACGGGACGGACGCCTCCCCCGTAGAGGGAGTGGACCATCTCGTCGCGCATCGTCCGCCACGCCGCGCAGAGCGCGGGATCGTCGGCGACGGCGGAGATCTTCGAATCGACCGCCTCCTCGGGCCGCGCCGAGGGGTCGGCCCCCTCGAGCAGCAGCGCCTCGCGGGCCAGGTCGCAGGCCTCGGCCAGCCAGGAGCGGTCCTCCGCGGAGCGGCGGAGCCGGTCGCGGAGCGCGCGCCAGCGGGCGGCGAGGCGCGACCGGGGATCGTCGGACGCGGCGGCCGCCCGCGCGGCGCGGATCCTCCGGATC
>CADBQJ010000168.1 GCA_902796785.1 Fibrobacter succinogenes | reverse complement strand
TTTCTCATAAGGAGAATAATACCCCGCAAGTCAAGAACGTTCAACGACTTGCGGCGTTTTTAGGTCTCCTTTTGACACTTAAGCCCTGATCCCTAATCCCTGCTTCAGAACGTCCCTTCGACGCCGAACTGGACGAAGAGCCCCATCCCCTTGCCGACGAAGGGCTCGAGGTCGAAGCGCTGGTCGGCGAGGTTGCCGTCGCGGGAGATCTTCCAGCCGCGCTGGCGCTCGTTGTCGCCGCCCAGCCAGCGCAGGGCCTCGACGTCCGCCTTCGCGAAGAGGTTGTCGAGCTCGAGGTAGAAGCGCGCGCTCTTGAGCGGGCGGATCTTGCTCGTGAGGTCGAGGTGGAGCCGCAGGTCGGTGCGGAAGGTGCTGATCTCGCCTTCGTGGCGGATGGTGCGCTCGCCGCCGCCGGAGCCGGCGTTGCCCCAGAGGTACTGGCGCACGCCGTAGGAGTAGGTGGGCTGGCCCCACGAGGCGCGGTGCTTGAGGATGACGGAGATCAGCGTGTCGGAGCGCGGGTAGAACCGCATGGCCGTGGTCATGTCGAGGTCGCGCTGCGCCTCCCACGGAATCGCGCCGCCGTCGGCGAGGTAGTAGTCGCCGCGCACGGTGCTGGCGTTGACGGAGAGGAGGAAGCGGTGCGCCGTCCCCCAGTCCGCGCCGGCGTTGGCGCCGAAGACGAGGGCCCGGTCGGCGCTGCGCGTCTCGTCGAAGAACCAGAGCACCTCGGGCGAGGGGAGCTCCGGCTCGAGGTACCATCTCCCGAAGCCGCGGGCGCGGGCGCGCAGGCGGCCCCGCGTCCACTCGAACCCGGAGCGCAGCTCGCCGGAGCCGAAGAGCTTTCCGTCGAGCGAGGGGGAGTGCTTCGCCGCGTCGAACTTGCCCGGGACGATCAGCGCCTGCGACTTCCACCCCAGGTCGGCCGTCCAGTCGAGCCCTTCGGCCAGCCTGCGGTCGAGCGAGAGCGAGGCGTTGGGGAGCGCCTCGCCGGCGGTGGTCGCCGTGGCCCCCAGCGAAAGCCCGTTGTTCCACCTGTCGTTCTTCCAGAGCATCCGCCCCTGCAGCTGCGCCGTCCCCAGGTCGGACTCCGCCTTCTTCAGCAGGGGGGAGTAACGCTCTTCGCGCGTCTCCTCCATCCACTGGAGGTCGGCGCCCCAGGCCGTCCCGGCGCCGAGAAGCCGGAACCGCAGGGGAGACTCCGCGCCGCCCTGGACGGTCCACGCGGTCCGGTCGAGGTCGCCCAGGAGCCCGGCTTCGTCGCCGTAGAGGTTGTCGGAGCCGTCCTTGCGCGGGGCGGCGGCGTTCTTCGGGATGTAGATGACGGTCTCGTCGTCGCGGTACTGCTCGTTCGACCCCTCCCAGACCGCGCCCAGGTGCAGCCCGAAGCCCGCGGAGTCGGTCCGCTCCCAGGAGAGGACGCCGGCGTCGCGCGTCCCCTCGAAGATGCTCAGCCGCGGCCCGTTGTCCGCCGCGGAGAAGCTGTGCGAGGTGTCCTGCATCACGTCCCAGTCGTCGTGGACCCACAGCAGCGTGGTCCGCGTGGAGACGCCGTCGGAGTCGGTCGAATGGAGGTTCAGGTAGAGGTCGAAGGCGGTCAGCTCGAAGTCGGAGCCGGTGGCCGAGAGGTCGTCGTCCTTCCCGACGTCCGCGCCGCGCTTGCGGTATTCGGTGAAGAAGCGGCTGCCCAGGTTGGTCAGGAAGGCGGAGTTGAGCCAGCGGAAGCTGAACTCGAAGCCGTCGCCCCAGAGCCACGGGCCGGAGACGACCGCCTCGGAGACGGCGGTGCCCAGCCCGACCACGGCGGCGTAGCGCTCGGGGTCGCCGGCGGCGGGGCGGAACTGGATCGCGGCGCTGCGGCCCTGGTCGATGGGGCCGCCCCCGGGGGCGTCGACCAGCGAGACGCCCTCGAGCACGCGGGGGTTGATCGCGGAGAGGTTGCCGGGGAAGCCGATGTCGATGTGGCGCAGCGCCGGAATGCGCTGCGACCCGAGGTAGTTGGAGACGTCCTGGCTGCGCGAGCCGTAGTGGCTGATGTTCGAGCTGAACTCCTGCAGCCCCGAGACGCCGGGGAGGAAGGCGAGGTGCTCCTGGAGGTCGAACTGCATCCCCTGGACCCGCTCCAGCTCGCGGATGGGGGCCAGCTCGACGGCGCGGTCCTCCGCGGCGGCCTCCGCCGTCACCCGTTCGCCCTTTAGCTTTTTGACGTTTCGCTTGAGGAAGAGCTGGAGGTCGAGCGGGTCGGGATACTCGTCGGTGCGGAAGGGGAGCGCTTCGTAGCCGGGCTTTTCCACCCGCAGCTTGGCCTCGGAGGCGGGGAGCTCGGTCTCGAAGCGGCCCTGGCGGTCGGTGGTCAGCAGCTCCTTGCCCGAATCGAAGAGGATGCGGGCGTAGGCCACCGGGGCGTCGGTGTCGCGGTCGAGGACGACCCCGCGGATCGGCTGGGGGGCGGCGAGCGCGGCGGCCGACAGCGCCACGACCAGCGCCGCGAGGGCGCGGAGCGGGCGGCGGGCCGCGGGTCGGAAGAGTCGGTTCGGGACCATCGCGTCCAAAGATACCTTTTATAGTTTTAGGCCACTATGCTAGACATCAGACGCCTTCGCGAAAATCCCGACGAAATCCAGGCCCAGGCCAAAGCCAAGGGCGTGGAGACCGACATCCGCGCCATTCTGGCCCTCGACGACCGCCGCAAGGAGATCCTGGCCGAAGTGGAGGAACTCAAGGCCCGCCGCAACGCCGCCTCCAAGAAGATCGGCGAACTGAAGCGCACGGGCGGCGACGCCCAGGCCGCCATGGACGAAGTGGCCTCCATCAAGGGCCGCATCGACGAGCTCGACGGCCAGCAGGGCGAGGTCGAGGCGAAGATCCGCGAGGCGATGAGCTACATCCCCAACATCCCGCAGCC
>CADBQJ010000167.1 GCA_902796785.1 Fibrobacter succinogenes | reverse complement strand
TAGGGATTAGTGCGTACAATGGCGCCGAAGGCGCGACGAAAAGAAGGGCTCCTTTCCGGAGCCCTTTTCCATTTACGCGAAGCGGATGCTGCGCACTGAGACCAAGGGTAGTGATTAGGTCTCAGGGATCAGGGATTAGTGCGGACAGTGGCGCCAAAGGCGCGAAATGGAAGGAAAAAGGCCTCCGTTGTCGTGGAATCGAGTGTAGAATTGAAATAGGAACCGAGAATTTTCGCGAAGGAGCCCCGGAAGCGATGAACGGAAAGCGGTTGGCGATCTTGATCGGCGTCGGAGCCGCGGCGGCGTTGTGCGTCGGTGCGGCGACGTTGGCATCGCGTGGGGAGAAGCCGGTCGGCCTCGCCGATTCGAAGCCGGCGGCCCAAACAAGCCCGGCGAATCCGGCCCGCGATTCCGGCGGCGAGGCGAAAGCGCTGTCGCGAAACGGGAGCCATGCGGCTTCGGCCGACCTCGATTTCCTCGACGGCTATGCCGAAGGCGGCTCCGCCGGGTGTTTCTGCATAGACTGCCCGCCCTCGAACGGCGGCGGCATCAGCACCAAAGCGCCGGGGCGAATCAAAATGCCTTCTTCCGATGAAATCGAATGGGGCTCGACCGGCGGACGTTCCCGGCAGTCGATGATGCGCTATATCAACGCTCGCGCTCCGGGTCTGCGCTATATCTACAACAAACGCCTCAAAACCAATCCCGATCTCGCCGGCAGATTGGTCCTGCGGTTCACGGTCGCTCCCGACGGCAAAATCGTCCGGATAGCCGTCGTGAAGTCCACTACGGGAGCGCCGGACATGGACGAGGAGATCATGCGGAAGGCGGAGAAGTCCTTCGTCTTCGAGGCGGGCGGCAAAAGCGACGCCACGCTGACCGTTCCGTTCGAATTTCTCCCCAGGGACGAATGAGGCGAGAAATCAGTGGTTAGGTCTTAGGTCTCAGGGATCAGGGATTAGTGCGAACAGTGGCGCCAAAGGCGCGAAATGGAAAGAAAAGGGCTCCCTCGCGGGAGCCTTTCTTCCAATCAGGCGCGCAGCGCGATACTACGCACTAATCCCTGATCCCTAATCCCTGATCCCTACTCCGCATCGGCTCCGTGGCACTTCTTGTACTTCTTGCCGGAGCCGCAGGGGCAGGGGTCGTTGCGGCCGACCTTGGGGTACTGGCGCGTCTGCTGCACGGGGGAGGCCTGCTTGGGCGGAGCGGCGGGAGCCGTTCCGGGCGGGGGCAGCTGTCCGGGGCGGCGCTGCCACTTCACCTCCTGCGGGGCCCCTTCCGAGGGGCCGTGCGTCGCGGTGATCTTCACGGGCCGGAGCGGCATGGCGGGCATGGAGGCGTCCGGTCCGCGCAGGCGCACGTTCAGCAGCCGTTCGGCCACCGTGAGCGCGATGCGGTCCATGCAGCGCTCGAACATCGCGTAGGCCTCCTTCTTGTAGACCATCAGCGGGTCGCGCTGCGCGTAGCCGTGGAAGCGGATGGCGTCGCGGAGGGAGTCCATGCTCCGGAGGTTTTCCTTGTAGATCTGGTCGATCGTGATCAGCATCACGCGGCGTTCCAGCTCGCGGATGTTCTCCTTGGCCACGTAGAGCTCCAGCTGGCCGTACTTCGCCCAGACGTTCTCGATCACCAGGTCGAGCAGCCCCTCGGCGGTCAGCCCCTTGCGGTCGAGCTTCTCGAGCTCCAGCTCGAGCCCGTAGGTGCGGTTCAGCAGCGCGCTCGCCGCGGCCAGGTCCCACTGTTCGGGGTAGCCTTCGCCGACGAAGCGGCTCAGCTGCAGGTCGATGGCGTCCTCCACGCGGTTCTTCACCTCGTCGTCGATGTCCTCGCCCATGAGGATGCGGCGGCGCAGGCCGTAGATCACCTTGCGCTGCTCGTTGCTGACGTTGTCGTATTCCAGCAGGTGCTTGCGCGCCTCGAAGTTCTGCCCTTCCACGCGGCGCTGCGCGTTGGCCACCGACTTGGTCACCAGCGGGTGGGTGATGACGTCGCCCTCCTGGCTGATGCGGTTCATGATGCCCTTCAGGCGCTCGCCGCCGAAGATGCGCATCAGGTCGTCGTCGAGGCTGAGCAGGTACTGCGACTCGCCCGGGTCGCCCTGGCGGCCGGAGCGCCCGCGCAGCTGGTTGTCGATGCGGCGCGACTCGTGGCGCTCGGTGGCCAGCACGTAGAGGCCGCCCAGCTCGGGCACGCCCGGGCCGAGCACGATGTCGGTGCCGCGGCCGGCCATGTTGGTCGAG
>CADBQJ010000166.1 GCA_902796785.1 Fibrobacter succinogenes | reverse complement strand
CTGCGCGCGCGCCGGTGCACCGAGGTCCTCGGGGACCGGGGCGGGTCGCTCGCCGAGACCGAGCACCTCTGCGCGGCGCTCGCCTTCTGGCGCGGGCCCAAGGCGATCGCCTGGTGCGACGGCGGGGAGCTTCCCGCCTGCGACGGTTCCGCGCGCGCCTTGGTCGCCGCGCTGCGCGAGCTGCCCGGGGCGCGCTTCGGGTGGTCGACCTATCCCGCGCCGCTGCGCCGCCGCTGGGTCTGGGAGGAGGGCTTCCTCGAGGTCGAGCCCTCCGACCGGTTCGAGGCGGAGGTCGTCTGGGCGCGCGAGGGGCTCGAGCAGCGCGCCGCGTTGCGCGAGGGCGAACCCTTCGACCGGATCCTGGAGGCGCGCTCCTTCGTCTCGGCGCGCGAGCTCGAAGAGGCGCGGAAGGAGGGGCTGCTCGCCGGCGTCGCGCCCGAAATGGGCTACCTGTGGGAAAAGCGCGACGGCCGGCTTCGCGTTCTCGAAGGAGGGGAGTTGCGCGACCCGGACGAGTTCGCCGCCCACAAGCTCCTCGACCTCGTCGGAGACCTCGCGCTCGCCGCGCCCGGGCTGCCGCGCCTGAAGATCCGCGCGCGCAACGCCGGCCACTTCCGGCACCACCGCCTGGTGGCCTCGCTTCTCCTGGTGCTTCCGCCCCGAATGTAGATTTGAAGGAAGGACGGAATTCCGCCATGTCGCTCCTCGACGAAATCCTGCGCCATCCGGCCCGCGGCTGCCTCCTCGACCGCGAGGGGATCATGCGCCTTCTTCCGCACCGCCCGCCCTTCCTCATGCTCGACCGCGTGACGGCGATCGAGCCCTCGCTCGTGGTCGCCGAGAAGGAGGTGGCCGCGTCGGAATCCTGCTTCGAGGGCCATTTCCCGGGCAATCCCGTCTTCCCGGGGGCGCTGCAGATCGAGGCGATGGCGCAGGCCATGGCGCTGGCGATGCTCTTCGCCGACGAATCCTTCCTCGGCGGCAGGCCCGTCTTCATGGGAGTGGAGAAGTGCCGCTTCCGCCTTCCCGTCGTCCCCGACTGCCTCCTGACGGTCCGCGCCGAACTGAAGCGGCTCCGCGGCAGCGTCGGGGTCTGCGAAACCGAAATCCTGCTCGGCGGCGAACTCGCGTCGAACGCCGTGCTCCACGCGATGATGAAGCCATGATCAAGATCCACCAGACCGCGATCGTCGCGCCCGACGCGCAGCTGGGAGACGGCTGCGAAGTCGGCCCCTGGGCCATCGTCTCCTCCGGCGCCGAGCTCGGCGAGCGCTGCGTCGTCGCGCCCCGCGCCTTCGTCGGACCGGGCGCCCGCGTCGGGAACGGCGTGAAGATCGGAATCGGCGCGGCGGTGGCCGTCGAGCCGCAGGACCTCAAGTACGACGGCGCCCCCGCGCTCCTGGAGGTGGGGGAGGGCTGCGTGATCCGCGAATACGCCACGCTGAGCGTCGCCACGACGCAGGACCGTCCCACGCGGATCGGCCCGCGCTGCCTGGTCATGGCCTACGCGCACGTGGGACACGACTGCGAGGTCGGCGCGAACTGCGTCCTCTCCAACGGCGTCCAGCTGGCCGGCCACGCGACGCTCGGCGACGGCTGCAACCTCGGCGGGCTCTCCGCCGTCGCGCAGTTCTGCGTCCTGGGCGACGGCGTCTTCGTCGGCGGGCTCTCCAAGGTCGACCGCGACGTGCCGCCCTACTCCAAGGCGCTGGGCAATCCCGCGCGGTGGGGCGGCTTCAACCGCGTCGGCGCCGAACGCGCGGGCCTTTCGCCCGAGTCGTCCGCCCGCTTCGAGGGGGCGCTGCGCGAGCTCTACCGGAGGGGACGTCCCGTCGACGAGGTCCTCGCCGAACTCGCCGACGATCCCGAGCTCGCCCCCTACGCCGCCTTCCGCGCCCGCCGCCGCATGGGCTTGATCGGGATAAGCAGGGATCAGGTCTCAGGGATCAGGGATTAGTGCGTAGTAACGCGCTGCGCGCCTAAGGAAATGGGCTCCGGAAAGGAGCCCTTTTCGTTTGCGGCCGCCAGGCCATTGCCGAATACCGCGAGCGGATTCCTCCGCGAAATCGAGTTCGATCTCTACAAGGACGAATACGCTCTCGCCGTGAAAACGGGCGGGAAAGCGGTCTTCTTCTCCGGCGGGAGGGGCTACCCGCAGCGGGCCTTGTCCGTCTTCGCGCCGACGTAGTCGGGGTAGTTCCCGTCGAAGCAGGCGGCGCAGTAGTGCTCGCCCTCGCCGGTGCACTCCTTCATGCCTTCGACGCTGAGGTAGCCGAGGCTGTCGACGCCGAGCGCGGCGGCGATCTCCTCGGGCGCCATGGAGGCGGCGGCGAGCTCGCGGCTGCTGGGGAAGTCCATGCCGAAGAAGCAGGGATGGGCCACCGGCGGCGAGGCGATGCGGACGTGGACTTCCGTCGCCCCCGCGTCGCGGATCATCCGGACGAGGATGCGGAGCGTGGTGCCGCGGACGAGGGAGTCGTCGACGACGCAGACCCGCCTGCCCTTCAGGACCCCTTCGATGGGGTTGAACTTGAGCCTCACCTTCTGCTCGCGCACGTCCTGCGCGGGGTCGATGAAGGTGCGGCCGACGTAGTGGTTCCGCAGCAGCCCGATTTCGAAGCGGATGCCGCTGGCCTGGGCGTAGCCGAGAGCGGCCGTCGCTGCGCTGTCGGGCACGGCGACGACGATGTCGGCGTCGACGGGGCGCTCCTCCGCCAGCTTTTTCCCCATCTTGCGGCGCACCTTGTCGCAGCTCTGCCCGAAGATCCTCGAGTCGGGCCTGGCGAAGTAGATGCATTCGAAGATGCAGTGGGCGCGGCGCTCCTTCCGGACGAACCGCCGGGAGCGGACCCCCTCCCGCGTCACGGTCAGGAATTCGCCGGGCTCGACGTCGCGGACGTATTTCGCCCCGAGGAGGTCGAACGCGCAGGTTTCGCTCGCGGCGCACCAGGCGTTCCCCAGCCGCCCGAGCGAGAGGGGACGGAAGCCGAAGCCGTCGCGGGCGACGTACATGGCGTCCTTGGAGAGGAAGACCAGCGAGAAGCTCCCGGTCAGCTTCGCGACCGCCTTTTCGACGGCCTCGCCGAGGTCGCCGGCCCGCGTGCGCGCGATTTCGTGCAGGAGGATTTCGGAGTCGGAGGTGGTCTGGAAGATGTGCCCCTCGGCCTCCATTTCGGCGCGGAGCTCCGCCGCGTTGGTGATGTTCCCGTTGTGGGCGACGGCGATCTGGCCCCACTTGCAGCCCACGAGGATGGGCTGCGCGTTGGCGAGCGTGGACGCCCCGGTGGTGCTGTAGCGCACGTGGCCGATTCCGGCGCGTCCCTTCAGCTCGCCCGCGTCGTGCTCCCGGAGCAGCGCCGAGACGAGCCCCATGGACTTGCGGACCCGGATTTTCGCGCCGTCGGAGACCGCGAAGCCGGCGCTCTCCTGACCGCGGTGCTGCAGGGCGTAGAGCCCCATGGCGACGTTGCGCGCGACGTTCTCCCCGTCGTAGATCCCGATGACGCCGCATTCCTCGCGAAGTTCGTCCAGCATGTCTATCTCCCCGCGTGCCTGTGCCATTCCTGGAGGCTGCAGACCTCGAAGCGGCCGAAGTCGTGCTTGTCCACGAGCCCCTCCACGGTGGAGGTGAGCGCGGCGATGGTGGTGGTGATGGGAATTCCCGAGACGACGGCCTTGGAGCGCATCTGGATTTCGTCGACCATCGCCTCGGCGCCGGGCTCGGCGGTGTTGACGATCCACTGGATCTCCTTGTCGTGGACGAGGTCGAGCAGGTTCGGGCGGCCGCGCGAGATGCGGAAGACGGCTCGCGTCCGGATTCCCTCGTCGTAGAGCATCGTCGAGGTGCCGCGCGTGGCGTAGATGCCGTAGCCCATCTCCACGAGCCGCTTGATCAGCGGCACCGCCTTCGGCTTGTCCTCGTCGCGGAGCGAGACGAAGATGTTGCCTTCGGCGGGAACGCGGTTGCCGGCGGCGAGCTGGCTCTTGAGGTAGGCGAGGCCGCGGTCGCGGTCGACGCTCATCACCTCGCCGGTCGACTTCATCTCGGGCGAGAGGGTGACGTCCACTCCCGGGAACTTGACGAACGGGAAGACCGCCTCCTTCACGCTCACGTAGGGGACGTGGACCTCTTCGGCGAAGCCGATCTGCTCGAGCGTCTCGCCGAGCATGCAGCGGCTCGCGTGGCTGGCGAGCGGCACGCCGATCGACTTGGAGACGAAGGGCACGGTGCGCGAGGCGCGCGGGTTGACCTCGATCATGTAGAGCTCGCCGTCCTTCACGGCCAGCTGCATGTTCATGAGCCCGACCACGTGCAGCTCCTTCGCGAAGGCGCGCGCGTATTCGCGGACCTTCTCCTGGATCTCGCGCGAGAGCGTCATCGGGGGGATCACGCTGGCCGAGTCGCCGGAGTGGATGCCGGCGGGCTCGACGTGCTCCATGATGGCGCCGACGACCGTGCGCTTCCCGTCGCTGACGCAGTCCACGTCGAGCTCGGTGGCGTCCTCGAGGAACCGGTCGATGAGGATCGGCTTCCCCTCGCCGATCGCGGCGGCCTCCTCCACGAACTTGCGGAGGTACTTCTCCTTGTAGACGATCACCATGCCGCGCCCGCCCAGGACGAAGCTGGGGCGCACGAGCACGGGGTAGCCGATCTTCTCGACGACGGCCAGCGCCTCGTCCACGTCGTGCGCGATGCCGCTCGCGGCCTGCCTGATGCCGATCTTGTCGACGAGTTGCTTGAAGTAGTCGCGGTCCTCGGCGAGGTCGATGTCCTCGGGGCTCGTGCCGAGCACGTTGGCGCCGGCGTTCTTCAGCCGCATGGCGAGGTTGAGCGGGGTCTGCCCGCCGAACTGCACGATGACGCCCGCGCACCCCTCGCGTTCGTAGATCCCCATCACGTCCTCGAGCGTCAGCGGCTCGAAGTAGAGCTTGTCGGAGGTGTCGTAGTCGGTGGAGACCGTCTCGGGGTTCGAGTTCACCATGATCACCTCGCAGCCCTCGCGGCGCAGCGTGAAGGCCGCGTGGCAGCAGCAGTAGTCGAACTCGATGCCCTGGCCGATGCGGTTCGGGCCGCCGCCGAGCACCAT
>CADBQJ010000165.1 GCA_902796785.1 Fibrobacter succinogenes | reverse complement strand
TTCGCCTCGCCTTCGAGGTCGAGCGTGACGCCCGGGGCGAGGAACGCGCCGAAGCTCTGGCCGGCCACGCCCTGCAGGTGGATCTTCACGGTGTCCTCGGGGAGCCCCTTGGCGCCGAAGCGCTCGTCGATCTCGCCGGAGAGCTCGGTTCCCACGGTGCGGTCGGTGTTGCGCACGACGGCGCTGAGCTCGACGGAGGAGCCCTTCGCGAGCGTCTCCTTCACGAACGGGAGGATCTCGCGGCGGTCGAAGTTCTCGAGCGGCTCCTTGCGGAAGGCGGGGTCGTGCTTCTTCGCGCCGCCTTCGACGGGCGCGAAGATCTTCGAGAAGTCGAGGTTCTTCGCCTTGTAGAAGCCGATCGCCTCGTCCTTCTCCAGCAGGTCGCTGCGGCCGCAGGCCTCGTCGAGGGAGCGCAGGCCGAGGCCCGCGAGGATCTCGCGCACCTCGTCGGCGACGAAGAAGAGGAAGTTCTCGACGTATTCGGGCTTGCCCGCGAAGCGGCGGCGGAGCTCCGCGTCCTGCGTCGCGATGCCCATGGGGCAGGTGTTCGAGTGGCACTTGCGGTCCATCACGCAGCCCAGGCTGACCAGCAGGTTCGTGGCGAACCCGAACTCCTCGGCGCCGAGGAGCGCGGCCACCACCACGTCGCGGCCGGTCTTGAGCTGGCCGTCCACCTGGAGCTTGACGCGGCCGCGCAGGTCGTTGAGCACGAGCGTCTGCTCGGCCTCGGCGATCCCGAGCTCCCACGGCAGGCCCGCGTGCTTGATGGAGGTGAGGGGCGAGGCGCCCGTGCCGCCGTCGTGGCCGGAGATCAGCACCACGTCGGCGTGCGCCTTCGCGACGCCCGCGGCGACGGTGCCGACGCCGACCTCCGAGACCAGCTTCACCGAAACGCGGGCCCCGGGGTTCGCGTTGCGCAGGTCGTAGATCAGCTGCGCGAGGTCCTCGATGGAGTAGATGTCGTGGTGCGGGGGCGGCGAGATGAGCGAGACGTTGGGGATGCTGTGGCGGATGCGCGCGACGAACGCGTTCACCTTGTGCGCGGGCAGCTGGCCGCCTTCGCCGGGCTTCGCGCCCTGCGCCATCTTGATCTGCAGGTCCTTGGCGCGGCGCAGGTAGTCGATCGTGACGCCGAACCGGCCCGAGGCCACCTGGCGGATGGCGCTGCTCCGGACGTCGCCGTTCGGGGCGGGCGTGTTGCGGTCGGGGTCCTCGCCGCCTTCGCCGCAGTTGCTCATGGCGCCCACGCGGTTCATCGCTATGGCGATCGCCTCGTGCGCCTCGGGGCTCAGCGAGCCGAGGCTCATGGCGCCGGAGACGAAGCGCTTCACGATGGATTCGCGGCTTTCGACTTCGGAGATGTCCACCGGCTCCGTCTTCTTGAACTTGAAGAGCCCGCGCAGCGTGGCCTGGCGTTCGGACTGGTCGTCGACCAGCTTCGAATAGACCTTGAACTTCGAGTAGTCGTTCCCCTGCACCGCCTGGCGGAACGCGGCCAGCGACTGCGGCGTCCAGAGGTGCTTTTCGCCCTCCTTGCGCCAGGAGTACTGCCCGGCAGAGACGAGGGCGCGGCCGGTGTCCGAGAAGGCGAGGCGTTGGCGCTCGTTCGCCTCGCGCGCGATCTCCGCGAGCCCGATGCCGCCGATGCGGCTCGCCGTGCCCGGCAGGAACCGGTCGATCAGCGAACGGTCCAGCCCGACGGCCTCGAAGATCTGGGCGCCGCGGTAGCTGCGGAGCGTCGAGATGCCCATCTTGCTCATGATCTTGAGGAGGCCCTTGTCCACCGCCTTCACGTAGTTCGCGGCGGCGGTCACCGGGTCCTGGGCGATTTCGCCGCTCCGGCACATGCCCGAGATGCTCTCGAACGCGAGGTAGGGGTTGACGACCGTGGCGCCGTAGCCGAGCAGCAGCGCGAAGTGCATCACCTCGCGCACCTCCCCGGACTGCACGATCAGCCCGATCTCGGGGCGCACGCCCGCCTCGACCAGCGCGCGGTTCACGCACGCCGTGGCGAGGAGGCTCGGGACCGGGGCGTAGCCCCAGTCGAGGTCGCGGTCGGAGAGCACGATGATGTCGAACCCGTCGGAGACCGCGCGGACGGCGTCGCCCGCGAGGTTCTGCAGCGCCCCTTCCAGGACGTCGGCGTCGCCGCCGAGCGGGAACTGCATCTTGAGGATCTTGGCCTTGAAGCTCTTGTCGCCGATGTTCTCGAACCGGCGGATTTCCTCCTCGGTCACGATCGGGCGCGGGATCTTGATCAGGCGCGCCTGCTCCGGCGTCTCCTCGAGGATGTTGCCGTGGTTGCCGATGTAGGTCGTCAGGCTCATCACCAGTTCTTCGCGGATCGGGTCGATCGGCGGGTTGGTGACCTGCGCGAAGAGCTGCTTGAAGTAGCCGAAGAGGGGTTGGGGCTTGTCCGAGAGCACCGCGAGCGCGGCGTCGTTGCCCATGGAGCCGATCGGCTCGGCGCCCTTCTCGGCCATCGGCTTCAGGACGACGGTGAGGTCCTCGGCGGAGTAGCCGAAGCGCTTCTGCCGCGCGAGCAGGTCGTCGGGCACGTCGGAGGGGCTGATCTCGCTGAAGAGCCCGCGCACGCTCATCTTGTTCTCCGCGACCCAGCGGCGGTAGGGCTTGCTGCGCGCCACCTGCGCCTTCATCTCGGCGTTTCTCAGGATGCGGCGGTTCTCCAGGTCGAGGTAGATGATCTCGCCGGGCTTCAGGCGGCCCTTCTCCTCCACCTCGTCGTCGCGGATGTCGAGCACGCCCGTCTCGGAGGCCATCACGAAGCGGCCGTCCTTGCAGAGGGTGTAGCGCGCGGGGCGCAGGCCGTTGCGGTCGAGGATCGCGCCCGCGTTCACGCCGTCGCTGAAGGCCACGGCGGCCGGGCCGTCCCACGGCTCCATCAGCATCGACTCGTATTCGAAGAAGCCGCGCACGTCGCGGCCCAGGTAGTGCTTGGCGCCCCAGGCCTGCGGCATCAGCATCATCATCGCGTGGGGGAGGCTGCGGCCCGCGGCCACCAGCAGCTCGAACATGTTGTCGAGGCAGGCCGAGTCGCTCTGCCCGGCGGGGATCAGCGGAAGCAGCTTCTTCAGGTCGTCGCCGATGACGTCGCTCTTCAGGTGCGGCTCGCGCGCCTTCAGGCTGTTCAGGTTGCCGCGCAGCGTGTTGATCTCGCCGTTGTGCGCGAGGTAGCGGAAGGGGTGCGCGAGCTGCCACGTGGGGAAGGTGTTGGTGGAGTAGCGCTGGTGGACGAGCGCGAGCGGGCTTTCGAAGTCCGGGTCGTCCAGATCCTTGTAGAAGCCCTCGATCTGGCTGGCGAGGAGGAGTCCCTTGTAGACCACGCTCCGGCGGCTGCAGCTGCAGAAGTAGAGCCCTTCGCAGGTCTTCTCGGCCAGGCGGCGGATCACGTAGAGCTTGACGTCGAACGCGGCGTTGCCGTTCAGCGCCGTGCCGTCGAAGAAGGCCTGGCGGACGTGCGGCAGGGTCTCGCGCGCGGTGCGGCCGATGGCCGAGGGGTCCACGGGCACTTCGCGGAAACGGACCGTCCCCACCCCCTCGGACTTCGCGATGCGCGCGATCTCGGCGTCGAAGGCGTCGGGGGCGAGCGAGTTGTCCACGAAGTACATCGCCACGCCGTAGCGGGCGGGGAGCTCGGGCACGACCTTGCGGAAGAAGCGGTGGGGCATCGACAGAAGCAGGCCCGCGCCGTCGCCCGTCTCGGGGTCGCCGCCGGAGGCGCCGCGGTGCATGAGCCGCTTGAGGACCGTGATTCCCTGGAGGACGATCTGGTGGGAGGCGACGTTGTTGACGTTGGCGACCAGGCCGACGCCGCAGGCGTCGTGTTCGTTG
>CADBQJ010000164.1 GCA_902796785.1 Fibrobacter succinogenes | reverse complement strand
GCGGGCTTGGCCTCGGCCTTGACGTCCTTCTTGGCTTCCGCGGGCTTCGCTTCGGCCTTGGCGTCCTTCTTGGCTTCGGCGGGCTTCGCTTCGGCCTTGGCGTCAGCCTTGGCGGTGTCTGCGGCGGGAGCGGCCGCGGAATCCGCGACGGCGGGCTGGTCGGGAGGCAGAGGCTGGCCCTTCACGAGGGCTTCGACCTGGGCCGAGTCGGGATTGACCTTCAGCAGCTCGATCTCGAAGACCAGCGTGGAGTTGGGGGGAATGACGCGCATGTTGCGGTCGCCGTAGCCCAGTTCGGGCGGAATCACCGCCTCGACCTTCATCCCTTCGTTCATCAGCGGGAGGATTTCGTTCCACCCTTCGATGACGGTGCCGGGCTGGAGCTTGAACATGAAGGGGGTGCCGCGCTCCTTCGAGCTGTCGAAGGTCGAGCCGTCGGCCAGCTTGCCGACGTAGTGGACCGCCACTTCGTCGCCCTCGACGGGCTTCTTGGCGGAGGCGGAGGGCTGGACCACGCGGTAGAGCAGTCCCGACTTGGAGACGACCGCCTCGGGGTGGGCCTTCTGCCATTCGGCGCGGAAGGCGGCGCCCTTTTCGAGCTCGGCGGCGGCCATGTCCTGCTGGATGCGGTCGAAGAAGGCCTTCTTGATGGCGTAGGTCGAGTCGATCGGGATCAGCGAGGGCTTGCCCTGCAGCGTGTCGAGGACGCCCTGGACGAAGGCGTCGACGTCGATGCGCTTCGTGTCGAGGCTCCGGAAGGCCACGCCGATTTCGTAGCCGAGCGCGTAGGAGGCGCGGACGTCCTCGTTTTCGAGGGCTTCGCGGACCTTGAAGCTGTTCTGGGCCGGGGCGGCGGCGGGGGCGGTCTCGGGCTTGGGGGCCGAGGAGCCGCAGCCGGCCATCAGGGCCGCGAGCGAGAGGGCGATCAGTTCTTTCTTCATCGTGGAACTCCTTTCCGGGCTACTTCTTCAGCAGCTTTTCGACGGTTTCGAAGCTGAAGTCGCGGGAGTACTTGCCGTTGACGTAGAAGGTGGGGGTGCCGCGCACGCCGATCTTGGTGCCGAGCTCGATGTCGCGGCTCATGGTCGCCTGCTTCTGGGCGTCGAGCGCCATCTCCTTCTTGAACCGTTCCACGTCGAGGCCGACCTTGGCCGCCGAGGCGACGAGGTTTTCCTCGCTCAGGTCGCCGTAGTGGGCGGCCAGCTCGTAGCGGTATTCCCAGAACTTGCCCTGCTTCTGCGCGGCCATGGAGGCGGCGTGGGCGGCGGGGGCCATCTTGTGGAAGTTGAGCGGGAAGTGCTTGAAGACCACGCGGACTTCGTTGGGATAGGTTTCCTGCAGCTTCTTGACCTCGATCGAGCGGCGGTAGCAGTAGGGGCACTGGAAGTCGGAGAACTCGACCACCGTCACCTTGGGCTTGTCGGGGCCGGAGACCGGGCTGTCGGCCTCGGGGATGTCGTGGACCGCCTCTTCGGCGGCGAGCTGTTCGCGGATCTGGGGGGCCAGTTCGTCGATGTCGAGCCGGGCGGCGTGCTTCAGCACCATCTTGACTTCGTCCAGCTCCTTGCGGAGGGATTCGACCTCCTTGTTGTTGGCCGGGGAGCAGGAGACGAAGAGCGCGGCGGCCAGGGCGAGGGCCGAAAGGGCGAAAACGCGGGAACGGGTGAAAAGGGACATGTGGATCTCCGTTGGAAATGCTTCGGGGATTATAGTTATTTCGCCGTTCAGAAAGCGGCGCGGGGAAGGCCTTTGTAGAGTTTTTCGCGCCTTTGGGCGATTTCGGGCGATTCCAGGTAGGAGTCGTAGTCCAGGAAGCTGTCGATCATCCCGTTGGGGGTGAACTCGATGATCCGGTTGGCCACGGTGCTGACCAGCTCGTGGTCGTAGCTGGCGAAGATCAGCGCCGACTTGAAGCTCGACATGGCGTCGTTGAGGCTGGTGATGCTCTCCAGGTCGAGGTGCGCGGTGGGCTGGTCGAAGAGGAGGACGTTGGCCTTGGCCAGCATCATCTTGCAGAGCATGCAGCGCACCTTTTCGCCGCCGGAGAGGACCCGGGCGGGCTTCTGCGACTCCTCGCCGGAGAAGAGCATCTGCCCCAGGTAGCCGCGGTAGATCGACTCGTCGTCCTCGGTGCCGAACTGCCGGAGCCAGGTGACCAGGTTGGAGTCGGTGTCGAAGTAGGCGGAGTTGTCGGAGGGGAAGTAGGCCTGCGTGGTGGTCTGGCCCCAGCGGACCTCGCCCGAGTCGGGCTTGATCTCGCCGGCGAGCACCTGGAAGAAGCGGGTGATGGCCAGCGCGTTCTCGCCCACCACGGCGATCTTGTCGTCCTTGCCGACGTGCAGGCTGAGGTTCCGGAAGAACTCCCCTTCCTCGCCCTTGAGCGAGATGTTCTCGACCGTCAGCACCTGGTTGCCGACCTCGCGGTCGATCTGGAAGAGGATGTGCGGGTACTTGCGCGTGCTGGGCTTGATGTCGTCAAGCGTCAGCTTCTCCAGCAGCTTGCGGCGCGAGCTGGCCTGGCGGCTCTTGGAGGCGTTGGCGGAGAAGCGGCGGATGAACTCCTCGAGCTCCTTGCGCTTGTCCTCGATCTTGGCGTTGCGGTCGCGCGTCTGCTGGAGCGCCAGCTGCGAGCTCTGGTACCAGAACGAGTAGTTGCCGGTGTACATCGTGATCTTGCCGTAGTCGATGTCGGCGATGTGGGTGCAGACGCGGTCGAGGAAGTGGCGGTCGTGGCTCACCACGATCACGACGTTCTCGAAGTCGTAGAGGAAGTCCTCCAGCCACTTGATGCTCTTGTGGTCCAGGTGGTTGGTCGGTTCGTCCATCAGCAGGATGTCGGGGTTGCCGAAGAGCGCCTGCGCCAGCAGCACGCGCACCTTCTCGTCCGCCTCGAGCTCCTTCATCGGCAGCTGGTGCTTCTCGACGGGGATGCCCAGGCCGGTGAGCAGGTCGCCCGCCTCGGATTCGGCGTTGTAGCCGCCCAGCTCGCCGAACTCGTGCTCCAGGTCGCCGGCGCGCATGTAGTCCTCTTCGGTCGCCTCGGGGTTGGCGTAGATCGCGTCCTTCTCCCGCATGACGGAGTAGAGGCGGTCGTTGCCCATGATGACGGTCTGGAGCACCTGGAACTCCTCGAAGGCGAAGTGGTCCTGCTTCAGGACCGAGATCCGCTCGCCCTTGGGGACGATCACCTCGCCCGTGTTGGGCTCCAGCTCGCCGCTGAGGATCTTCAGGAAGGTCGACTTGCCCGCGCCGTTGGCGCCGATCAGGCCGTAGCAGTTCCCCGGGAGGAACGTCGCCTCGACCTCCTTGAAAAGGGTCCTTTTTCCGAACGAGAGGGAGACGTCGCTGACTGTGAGCATGGGGAACCTGCGGAAACCGCCCGACCCGGGCGCGCCCAAATCTAGTTAATTCCCGTTTTTGGCCAAAGAAGGCGCGTTTTTCCGTTCCCGTTCCGCGCGCAATCTGCTAACTTGGACGCATGAAGCAGGAAGTGATGAGCTGGATTCCGCCCTACGCCGTCGACGCGTGCCTGAAGGCGCTCGCCACGCGGTTCGAGGGGGCGGACCACCGTCCCGAAAACGTCGTCACCCGCCTGGGCCTGCAGTTCTGGGGCCCCGCGGAGGACGGCGGGCTGGAGTTCGTCCGCCACGACGGCATCCGCGTCGGGGCCGCCGACGTGGAGAAGGTGGTCGCCTTCGCGCACGAGCGCGGCATCTCCGCGGCGCTCTGCGTCTACAACTACGACGGCGCCTGGAACTGGGAGAAGGCCCGCGCGGCCTTCGCCGGGCACCGCTCCGGATTCGTCGCGCGGCTCGTGGCCGAGTGCGAACGGTTCGGCCTCGACGGCGTGGACGTCGACCTGGAGGGCAACGGCGTCTTCGAGGAGGACCGCGCCCCCTTCGCCGACTTCGTCCGCGAGCTGGGAGAGGCGCTCCGCGCCCGCTCGAAGGACCTTTCGGTGGCCATCTTCCACACCCCCATCTACAACGCCCCGCACATGGGGTGGATCCCCGACTGGAAGGACAGCGTGGACTTCGTGGAGTCGATGGGCTACCACGACCTCTACGAGGGGGCCGAGAAGCACTTCTTCAAGTACAGCGTGCAGCAGGACTGGTGCCGGACCGTCGCCGCCCTCCCGCCCGAGAAGCTGCTGATCGGCATGCCCGGCTGGCTCGGCTCCTGGGGTTCCGGCGGACGCGGCTCCGAGGTGGTGGACCACCTGCGCGAGCTGGGCGACCTCCCCCACCCCACCGGCGTCTGCATCTGGGACGCCGCCTTCTCCGGAGAGGGATGGCTCACGCCCGAGGTGTGGAGCAGCCTTGCCGTCCTGCAGGCCAGGGAGGCGAAGCTCGCCCGCTGATCAGATCCCGATCTTGAAGAAGAGCGCCGCCCAGCAGCGCGCCAGCTGCGTGCGCTTCGTCCCGAGCGGGCCGTCGGTCACGTAGTGGAACTCCTCGCCCAGCCGCACTCCCCCTTCGGTGCCCGCCTCCAGGCGAAGCAGGTCGCCGACGACGAACTCCTGCGACCAGCCCAGCCCGAGCCAGGGCGAGACGTTCGCGAAGTCCGCGGGGTGGAACGCGCCGACGCGGAAGCTGAGGAAGCCGCGCACGAGGTCGCCCTCGCTCCCGAAGAGCAGGCCGGCGGCCAGCGTCTCGCGCAGCTCCTCGTACTCCCAGCCCCAGTGGACGTCCGCCTCGAGCCCGAAGTCCTCGCCCCAGCGCGAGACGAAGAGCCCGTTCCAGAGGTCGAACTG
>CADBQJ010000163.1 GCA_902796785.1 Fibrobacter succinogenes | reverse complement strand
GCGACCGTGATGGAGTCGCCGGTGTGGACGCCCATCGGGTCGAGGTTTTCGATGGAGCAGACGATGACGGCGTTCCCCTTTTTGTCGCGCATCACCTCCATCTCGAATTCCTTCCAGCCGAGCAGCGACTCCTCGATGAGCACTTCGCTGTTGAGCGAGGCGTCGAGCCCGCGCGCGGCGATGGCCTCGAACTCCTCGGGGTCGTGGGCGATGCCGCCGCCCGTGCCGCCGAGCGTGAAGCCGGGGCGGACGATCAGGGGCCAGCTGCCGATGGTGCGGGCCACGGCGCGCGCCTCGTTCATGGAGTGCGCGGAGCCCGAGCGGGGCAGGTCGAGCCCGATGCCGAGCATCGCCTCCTTGAAGAGGTGGCGGTCCTCGGCGCGGCGGATGGAGTCGGCGGTCGCGCCGATCAGCTCCACCTGGTAGCGGTCGAGGATCCCGCGCTCGTGCAGCTCCATCGCCAGGTTGAGGGCGGTCTGCCCGCCCAGCGTGGGGAGCAGCGCGTCGGGGCGCTCGCGCCGGATGATTTCGTGCAGGATGTCGACGTTGAGCGGCTCGACGTAGGTGCGGTCGGCCATCTCGGGGTCGGTCATGACGGTGGCCGGGTTGGAGTTGACCAGCACCACCTCGAACCCCTCGCGCCGCAGGACCTTGCAGGCCTGCACGCCGGAGTAGTCGAATTCGCAGCCCTGGCCGATGACGATCGGGCCGGAGCCGATGAGCATGATCTTCTTGATGTCGGCGCGCTTAGGCATGGCGGACCGCCTTTTCGTCCTTCTTCGCGGCCCCGGCCTTCTTCGCGCCGGCGCCTCCTTCCTTCCGTTTCAGCGCGGCCTTCACCAGCCCGGCGAAGAGCGGGTGCGGCGCGGTGGGGCGGCTCTTGAACTCGGGGTGGAACTGGCAGGCCTCGAAGTAGGGATGCCCCTCGAGCTCCACCATCTCCACCAGCTTCCCGTCGGGGGAGAGCCCCGCGACCTTCAGCCCGGCCTTTTCGAGCGCCTCGCGGAATTCGCCTTCGTACTTGAACTCGTAGCGGTGGCGGTGGCGCTCGTCGATGCGCTCCGTGCCGTAGAGCTTCGCGGCGTTCGACCCCTTCGCGAGCCGGCAGGGGTAGGAGCCCAGGCGCATCGTGCCGCCCTTCGCGGTCACCTTCTTCTGCTCGTCCATCAGGTCGATCACCGGGTGGGCGGTCTTCTCGTCGAACTCGGTGGAGTTGGCGTCCTTCCAGCCCAGCGCGTTCCGCGCGAACTCGATCACGCAGCACTGCATGCCCAGGCAGATGCCCAGCAGCGGGACCTTCTTCTCGCGCGCCCAGCGGATGGCGGCGCACTTGCCCGCCACGCCCCGGCTGCCGAACCCGCCGGGGACCAGCACGCCGTCGGCCCCCTCGAGCAGCTTCGGGTTCTTCTCCAGCTCCTCGGCCTCCACGCACTCCACGTTCACCTTCGCGTCGCAGGCCATGCCCGCGTGCTGCAGCGCCTCGTGGACCGACTTGTAGGCGTCGCGGATGGCGATGTACTTGCCGACGAGGGCGATGGTGCATTCGCGCTTCGGCTTCGTCGCCTTGCGCACCAGCGAGTCCCACTCGGTGTGGACGATGGGGTGGATGCGCAGGTTCAGCTGCTCCAGCACGCGCAGGTCCAGCTCCTGCCGCGAGAGCTCGCGCGGCACCGCGTAGACCGAGTCGGTCACGTCCTTCTCCTCGATCACGCACTCGGGCTTCACGTTGCAGAAGAGCGCCAGCTTGTCGAGGTGCTCCTGCGGGATGTGCATCTCGGTGCGGCAGACGAGGATGTCGGGGAAGATGCCGATGTTGCGGAGCTCCGCGACGGAGTGCTGCGAGGGCTTGGTCTTCAGCTCGCCGGCGGCCTTGAGGTAGGGGACCAGCGTCAGGTGGACGAAGCAGGTGTTCTCGGCGCCGACGTCGAACCGGAACTGCCGCGCGGCTTCGAGAAAGGGGAGCGATTCGATGTCGCCGGATACGCCGCCGATCTCGCACAGCACGATGTCGCAGTCGTGCTCCCCGGCGGAGCGGATGGCCGCCTTGATTTCGTCCGTGATGTGCGGAACGACCTGCACCGTGCCGCCGAGATAGCCGCCGGCGCGCTCGCGGGCAAGGACGGCGGAATAGATGCGCCCGGACGTGTAGTTCGACGCCTTGGTGCAGGTGACGCCCGCGAAGCGCTCGTAGTGGCCGAGGTCAAGGTCCGTCTCCGCCCCGTCGTCCGTCACGAACACCTCGCCGTGCTGGTACGGCGACATCGTGCCGGGATCGACGTTGAGGTACGGGTCGAGCTTCTGCATGAAGACCTTGTACCCACGAGACTTCAGAAGGAGCGCAAGAGAAGCCGATGTTATGCCCTTCCCGAGCGAGCTCACGACCCCGCCGGTGATGAACACGTATTTGACTTGCTTTTTCATGGGTTTATTGACCACGGAATACACAGAATACACGGAATCATACGGCGCCTTTCAAACTGGTTCCGTGTGTTCCGTGCATTCCGTGGTTCTCAATTAGTTTTTTGAACTCATTGAAGAGGTAGCTGGAGTCGTGCGGGCCGGGGCAGGCCTCGGGATGGTACTGCACCGAGAAGGCCGGCAGCGTCTTGTGGCGCACGCCCTCGATGGAGCCGTCGTTGAGATTCACATGGGTGACTTCGAGGCAATCCGGAACCGACTCGGGGACGACGGCGAAGTTGTGGTTCTGGCTCGGGATCTCGACCTTGCCCGTCGCAAGGTTCTTCACGGGGTGGTTGCAGCCGTGGTGACCGAACTTGAGCCTCCCCGTCT
>CADBQJ010000162.1 GCA_902796785.1 Fibrobacter succinogenes | reverse complement strand
GCGCCAGGTCCGGCGGGAAAATCCAGCTGAACGCGATCGTGGACCTCTCGAAGCGGAAGAAACCGCACGTCAACGTCGCCACGCATCTTGAGCTCAAGCGCGTGCGTCGCCTCTTCTCCGAAGGCGCGTCGTTCGCCGCCGCGAAAAAGCAGGCCGAAAAGGAGCTCTTCGCGGCGTTCGGAATCTCCGGAAGCTTCGCCTCCCCGGAAGAGCTCGACCTCTTCTCGGGCGGCGACGGCTCCGCGGCCCTGCTGGCGCTCGGCCTGCTGATGCAGGGCGACGGCGACGCGTCGGATCTTTCCCGCAGGCTGCGGAATTTCGAAGCCGATTTCGAACCGGACGGCCTGTGGGACGACGACACCGCCAAGGCCGAAATCGCCGACTGGGCGAGCGCCGCCGACCTCGCGCGCATTCGCGCCAACGTCGAGGAGATGGCCGACGGCGGCAAGGTCGCCGCGTTCGAGCGCATCGTCGGCGAATTCTGGTGGAACGCCTATGGCTTGGGCTCTTGCGCCAAGGGAAACGACGGCGAAGTCAAGAAGAACGCGAACGAGATCAGCCGCAACGCCGACTCCTCCTACATCTGCGACGGCGGCGCCTGGCGCCTGGCGACCGAGTTCGAATACAACGTCTACGGCTGGGACGCGGAAAAGGATGGAACCGTCATGAAGGGGAACGTCACCGACGCGCATTACAAATACGATGAACGCGAAGGAGAGTGGATCGAGGCGGACGCGCTCGACGCGACGCTCGGAATCGGCGGGTGCACCGCGAAACGGAACGGCGAACGGACGCACAGCGAGGCGAACGACAGCTCCTATTTCTGCATCCTCGGCGTCTGGGTGAACGTCGCGGGGTGGAACTGGGACGTGCCCAAGGAGGCCCGGCTGAACCAGGCTTTCTCCTACGGGACGATGACGGACTCGCGCGACGGCCGGGCTTACAAAACCACGACCATCGGCGGGAAGACCTGGCTGGCCGAGAACCTGCGCTACGACTACAAAATCGGTGGCACCAGTTTTGGCGGCCGCTGCTACGACGGCGATTCCGCGAAGTGCGAAACGACGGGTCGCCTCTACACGTGGGCCGCCGCGATGGACAGCGCGATCACCGGATGCGGCGACAAGAAGCTCTGCGATCTCACGGACGGCCTGGCGCAGGGGAGCGGGCGCGTGCAGGGCGTCTGCCCGAACGGCTGGCATCTGCCCGACACCGCGGAATGGCGCGCGCTCTTCGCGGCGGTCGGCGGCATCTCCTCGGCCGGGACGTCGCTTCGGTCGCAGACGGGGTGGACGGACGGCGGCGGCACGGACGCGTTCGGCTTTTCGGCCCTCCCCGCCGGCCTTGTGGACGGCTCGAACCGCTCTTTCGACATCGGCGCCTACGCCTACTTCTGGGCCACCACGACCGAAACCGTCGGCGCGTATCCCGAGTGGCAGTTCGCGCACACCATGCTTGTCCGCAAGGCCGACACGTCCGCCTACCTCGAACCCTCCAAGAAGCTGAACCACTTCTCCGTCCGCTGCGTGAAGGATTAAGAATCAGGAGAAATCGCCGTGAAAGCCGCCAAACCGATTCTCCTCTCGCTTCTTCTTGCCGCCCTGCTCGTCGCCTGCGGGGACGATTCCTCCACTGGAAGCAACGGCAGCGACAGCCCGTCGAACTCGGAACCGGCCCTCTCCTCCGACGGCGGCTCCTCGGGCTCCTCCGGCGCCGACCTCTCCTCGAACGACGTGGAGTGCCCCGACGACGAGGACTGCGACTCGGAAGGCGGCGAAGGCGAAGAAGGCGCTTCCGTCTCCGGCAAGCCTGGAAAGAGAAGCTCCGCGTCCAGCGAAACGAGCGTCTCCTCCTCGTCGGCCGCGGGCCACGCTCCGACCTTCGCAGAGGACACGGAGGGACTGATCTGCGGAGACGACGCCGCGCTCGTCGCCGGAACGGTCGACGCCGAGAACACGTACGTCTGCGATGCGGACACGTTTCGCGTGGCCACGAAGTCGGAGAAAGACGCAAATC
>CADBQJ010000161.1 GCA_902796785.1 Fibrobacter succinogenes | reverse complement strand
GTAGATGGGGAGGACGCGGGGCTCGCCGTTCTTCGGCTGCCAGCCGCCCTGGACGCATTTGGTTTCGATCTTGGACATGTCGCCTCCTGGGGCGGTTCGCGGCCCGTTCCGGGCCCTGGAAAACGGGCAAAATATACCTAAATGGCGGAAAGTCCGCTTTCTATCTTTGCCCGCGTTGGAAAAGCGGACCGACAGGCTCTGGACACGCGCGTTCGTGCTGGTGGGCATCACGAATTTCCTGATGTTTTTCGCCTTCTACGAGCTCCTGCCCGTCCTCCCCCTCTACATTTTCCGCGTTTTCCGGAGCGGATCCGCCGCCGCGGGCGTCGTCATCTCCTGCTACACCGTCGGCGCCCTCCTCTGCCGCCCCTTCGCCGGCTTCATCGTCGACTCGCTGCCGCGCAAGGCGCTCTACGCGGCGGCCTACCTGGTCTTCACGCTCCTGTTCGTCGGCTACGGGCTGCCGGTCTCCCTGGTCGCGCTGGCCGCGGTCCGGCTGCTCCACGGCGTCGCCTTCGGCGTGGCGAGCACCGCGGGCAACACCATCGTCATCGACGTCCTCCCCTCCTCGCGGCGCGGCGAGGGGGTGGGCTACTTCGGCGTGACCACGAACCTGGCCTTCGCGCTGGGGCCCATGACCGGCACGCTCCTCTACGACGCCTTCGGCGCGGAGACCGTCTTCGCGACCTCCCTGGCGGTCGGCGCCGCCGGGCTTCTCCTCCTCCTGGCGCTGCGCGTGCCCGCGCGTCCCCCGGTGCGCGGGAAGCGCGCCCTCTCGTTCGACCGCTTCTTCCTGACCGGCGCCGTCCCGCAGTTCGCCAACATGATCCTGATGGGATGCGCCTACGGCCCCGTGGTCAACTACGTCGCCCTCTTCGCGGAGGAGCGCGGGATGGACGGCGCCGGCGGCTTCTACGCGCTGATCGCCGGCGGCCTCATCGCCAGCCGGCTGCTGACCGGGAAGCTGGTCGACCGCGGCTGGATCACGAAGCTGATCGCCGCGGGGATGGCGCTCTTCGCGGCATCCTACTTCGTCTTCTCGCTGGTGGATTCGCCCGTCGCCTTCTTCGGCAGCGCCCTCTTCGTCGGAATCGCGCTGGGGCTGGTCTTCCCGGGATACCAGACGATGTGCGTCAACCTGGCGCGCCACGACCAGCGCGGCACCGCCACGAGCACCTACCTCACCGGATGGGACCTGGGGATCGGAATCGGGATCCTCGCCGGCGGCGCCGTCGCGGAGGCCTGGTCCTACGCCGCGGTCTTCTTCGCCTGCGCCTGGCTGATCGTGGCCTCCGCGGTCTTCTTCGCGGCGAAGACCGCCCCGCACTACTGGGCCCACCGCCTGGAGGGGTGACCCGGCTTCGCGCCTCCCGCGCGGGGAATCACCCCCTGCGCTCGGAGCGGCGCCCGATCTGCAGGCACATCAGCGCCCAGAAGCAGCAGACGACGCTCGAGACGTGCACCTGCAGCTCCACCGGGAAGGCGTAGACGGCGAAGAGCGCCGGAATCCAGACCGCCCAGTTGGAGACGAGGTTGGGAAGCACCATCTTCCGGATCCAACGCTCCGGCCAGGCCTCGCGCGTCCTGGCGAGCGAGAGGTCGCAGCTCAGCCAGAAGTTCCAGACCGCGGTGAGCGGCGAGGCGAAGAAAAGCGTGTAGACGAACTGGTCCATGCAGGTCTTCAGCAGCAGCGTGGCGAAGTCGTGGCCGTCGCCGAAGAGGGCCAGCTGGACGTAGTAGAACGAGCCGACGACGACGCCCATCGCGCCCCACCAGAGGCAGTTGGCGCCGACGGTGGCCCACAGGCGCCGGGGGCGGAGCGAGGGGATGGCCAGCAGGAAGAGCCCCGGGACCAGCCCGCAGACGAGCGCGCGGCTGACGAACATCCCCGCGACGCGGTGCTCCTCCTGCCACGCCGCGAGCGGGCGCAGCGCCTCGGCGACGCCGGGGACGAAGTAGTAGGAGAGGACCAACGCGCAGGCGGCGGTCCAGAGCGCGATTCCCGGGACCAGGTTCGCCCGGGCCGATTCCAGGCCGATCCTCCAGGGGCTCGGGGAGCGGTTTTCGGTTTCGTTCGTCATGGGGTTTCCTCTTTTTCCGACGCGAAAAATACCACAAACGAAAGCCTCCCCGGGCGGGGAGGCTTTGCGGAAAGCGGGAAAGAGGGGCTACTTGGCCGCGTTGTCCTTTTCGATGGCCTCTTCCAGTTCCTTGAAGGCCTTGCTCGCCTCGATCTTGGTGCGCAGGGCCTCCTGCTCCTTCAGCTTGGCCAGGAGCGCCTTGTTCGCGTCGCCAATGGGCATTTCGAGGAGGACGTAGACCCCGAAGGTGCCGTCGGGCGCCTGCATGATCTTCTGTTCCTTCACCTGCACCCCGTTGACCGAGGTGTTGACGATCGTCTTGCTGACCGATTCGAACAGGTCGCGTTCGTCGTCGGTGAGCTCCTGCTTGAACATCTTGGTCATGGCCTGGACCTTGGTCTCGTACTTGCCGGCCAGGTCGACGGTGGCGGTGTGCTTGGCCTTTTCGACGGCCGTCTGCATGTTTTTCGCCGTTTCGTGGGCCGTGCCGTAGACGGCGTTGTCCGAAGTCTGCGGGGGATTGGCGTACCATTCGGGCACGTTGACCTCGACTTCGCCGAGCGAGGTCTTGGATCCGCCGCAGGCGGCGAGGAGGAGGGCGGCGGCGATGGCGATGGCGGTCTGGAATTTCATCTTGCGGCTCCGGTTTCCGGTTGTGTGACAAGGACAATTTACATAAAACGGGAAGGCGGGGACAACGGTTTCGCGGAATGGCTAGTTTTGGGCGGGGTTCGCCGCCCGTTCGGCGCGAACGGGAAAAGGAAAAGGAAAGGGAAAGGGAATGAGACTGAAATCCGTTCTGGCGGCGATGTCGCTGTGCGCCGCGGCTCTCTGCGCCCAGGCGCGGGAAGAGGCCGACGGGGCCGTTTCGGCCCTCGAGGAGTCCGCTCCGGCCGTCGACGTGCGGACGATGGCCGGTCCCGACTCCGCCGCCGTCGCCGAAGCGGACGATGGCCGCGCCGCCGGCGCCTACGAGCGCAAGTCGATCGCCTGGCTCGACGCCATCTGGATCACCGACGACGCCTCCCGCAAAATCCCCAAGGAGATGCTCCGGGAGCTGCGCGTCGGCGTCGGCGCGATTCTCTCCAACGCGCGGTACGACAGGAATCCCCTGCCCGAGGCGCTGCAGAAGCGGTTCGTGGACGCCGCCAACCGGGAACTCGCCGCGTCGAAGCCGTCGGACGACCCCGCCCGGCTGACGGACCTGGTCAACCGGTTCCTCCTCCCCGCGATCCTGGACGCGGTCCAGTCCGAGGCGGTCGAGCGCGCCTCGGACCTCGCGAGCGAGGAGCAGCGGAACTCCCGCATCGTCGACAAGGCCAAGGAGCTCGGCGTCACCGCCGTCGAGTACGACAAGGTCCGCAACGCCGCGTTCCTCGTCGTGCCGATGGTCCGCAAATGGAACCATTTCCTGCTGCCGCGCCGGAACGACGCCCCGTCCGTGCGCATGGCCCTCGGCTTCGGCATGCAGATCTGGCGCATCCGCGTCGCGGACGGCAGGGCCGAGGCGGTTCCCGTGAAGACGGTCTGGACGAGCGCCTTCGGCTCCGGCACGCACAGCGGCATCCTGGCCGCCCTGAACGAGGAGACCGCGCGGAAGGCCGTGCGGAACGCGCTTCTGCGCAACATCGACGTGGAGGTCAAGTCGCTTCCCGAATTCCGCCTGAGCTCGCAGGTGACCCTGGCCGAGGCCTCGACGGTCGAATCGGACGTCGGCGCCGGGGAGGGGATCGCCGTCGGCGACAGGATGATCGCGTACGCGGAATACGAGGACGAGGACGGGAACGTCGTGCAGACGGAGCGCGGATGGGTCGAGGCGACGAAGGTCGCGACGAAGGAGGAGCAGGAACGGGGCGGCGCCTCGCGCTTCCGCGTGGTCTCCGGGCCGGTCGGCGAGGGCGACGTGCTGGGCGAGTTCCCGCGGATCAACTGGAACGTCTACGTCGGCGCCGCCGCGGAGCGGCTGACGCTCGTGGACGACGAGGACAAGGAGGTCGCGCAGGTCAACTGGACGCTCCGCCTGGGCTTCGACTACCGGCTTTCGCACGCCACGGGCGTTCCGGGGCTCTACGTCGGCGGCCTCTTCGACTTCGGCGTCGCCTCCATGCGCGGTCACGGCCGGCGCTGCTTCACCGACGGCCAGACCGAGTACGGCGTCACCGCTCCGTTCTGGATCTCGCCGCGGATCGCGGTGACGAAGACGCTCTCCTGGCGGCGGTTCGGGCTCTTCCTGCGCGGCGAAGTCGGCTACGGCTGGCTCTTCTGGGGAGTCGACGGCGACGACGTCCGGTGGGCCTGGGGCGACAACGCGGACGAGCAGGAGTCGATCAACGGGAACTGGGGGCCGCTCGCGGGCGTCGCCGCCGGCCTGGATTTCGCGATTTCCCCGTCGGTCTCCGTTCGCGCCGGAGCCGGCTGGAACGTCTACGGCTGGAAAAAGGACGGACCGAACGAGAACTACACCATGGGAAACGAAGTGGAGGCCGGCGGCCTGACCCTCGGGGCGATTCTCGTCTGGAACCCGGCGGGACTTCCCTTCGACCCGGCCAATCTCGTCTTCTGACGGACCGGCGGGCGGCGCGATAGAGTATCTTTCGAAGAAAAGGGGAAAAGATGCGCACGTCCAGGATCACGAGAATCGCCGTTTTCGGTCTTTTCGCCGCCGCTCTCTCGTTCGCCCAGGAAAACGTCGTTCCGCTCGAACAGGCGCCCGAACAGGCCCCCGCCAGGCCCTCCATCGTCGAAATGGCCGGCCCCGACTCCGCCGCCGCGGCCGCCTCGCGGGAGGCGACCGCCGCCGGCACATACGAGCGCAAGTCGATCTCCTGGCTCGACGCGATCTGGATCGTGGACCGGCGCTCCCAGGAGGCGCGCACGGAGCTGCTCGACCTCCTGCGCAAGGGGATGGGCGGCGTGCTCTCCAACCCGCGCTTCGACCAGAACCCGCTGCCCGAGGCGATCCAGCGGCGCTTCGTCCTCAACGCGAACGCCCTCCTCTCCGCGACGTCCGCCGACGACCGGGTGGACGTCCTGACGGAGATGGTCAACCGCCACCTGCTTCCCGAGATCCTCGGCGCGGTGGAGGCGAGCGCCGAAGCCCGCGCGGTCGAGCTGCTCGGCGAGGAGGAACGCAACTCCCGCATCGTCGACAAGGCCAAGGAGCTGGGGATCACCTCCGTGGAGCTCGACAAGGTGCGCAACGCCGCCTACGTCGTCGTCCCGATGATACGCCGCTACAACGCCTACCAGACGCCGCGCAAGAAGGCCGTCCCCTCCGTGACCGTCTCGCTGGAGTTCGGCGCCGCGGTCTGGCGCATCCGCGTGGAGAACGGCAAGGCCGAGGCCGTCCCGGTCAAGTTCGTCTGGTCGCGCGGCTCGGGAACCGGCGACGGAAGCAAGACGTCGACGTCGTCCAACCGCGCCGAGGCGGAGCGCTCCGCCGCCTTCTCCGCGCTGACGAACATCGAGGTGGAGATCCGCTCGATCCCCGACTTCCGGATGACGATGCAGGTGAGCGCGACGAGGGGGAACGAAATCGAGTCGCAGATTTCCCGCTCCTCCGGCCTGCGCCGCGGCGACAAGTACCTGATCGTCAAGGAGTACGAGAAGGAGGACGGAACCGTCGTCGCCAGGGAGGAAGGCTGGGTCCGCGCGGACCGGATCTCCTCCGAAGACAAGGGCTACACCGTCTTCGACGTCGTCGCCGGCTCGCCCATGGAGGGCGACGTGCTTCGCGAGTTCCCGCGCGTTCCGGTCAACTTCTGGATCGGCGGCGGCTGGCGCCCGGCGGCGCTGGTCCACAAGACCCGGGACGGCGAAGGAAAGAAGAGAACCGACACCCTCGCGGTCGGCGCCTGGATCGCCCACTTCGGCGTCGAGACCAACGGCATCAACTTCCGGCTCGGCGTGGACGCGGGCTTCGGCGTCGCCTCGCTGCGCGGGGCCGGCAGGCGGTTCAACCCCGACCCCGCGAGGATCCCCCGCGAGGACGAGGGGCTCCGCCTGGCCTGGACGCCGGAAGCGCACCTCAATTTCCGCTGGTACGTCCCCTGGCGCCGCGTTTCCCTCTACGCCGGCCTGGAAGTGGGCTGGGAGGCGTTCCTCTTCAACAAGCCCGAATGGGTGGAGGAGGACTTCTTCGACGAGGAGGAGGAGGACGTCTACGGGAAGCAGGCCGTCGAGGTCGGCGCGGGCGCCGGCGTGGAAGTCGCGCTCAGCCCGGCCTTTTCGCTGCGCGCCGGGCTCCGCTACCACCTCGACCTCTGGATCGACGACGAAGACCTGGACTACGGCACCGAGGTGGATTCGCCCAATCTGAGCGTGGAGGCCCAGATCGTCTGGAATCCGCCGTCGCTGAACTTCTTCTGACCCTTTCCGCGTTCCCGGAGCCGCTCCGGGGCCGCGGGATTGGGTATATTGCCTGAAGACGAAACACAAGGAGTGCTCCCATGAAGATGATCGCCAGATTCGCCTCCGCCGCGGCCGTCGCGGCGCTGATCGCCGCCTGCGGCGCCAACGTTCCGAAGCAGCCCAACACGCCCGTGGGCAACGAGGCGACTTTCGTGGAGAGCTACTCCCCGGCGGAAGTGACCGTCCGCGCCACCGGCATCGGCTACGGCGACGAAAACAAGAAGGGGGCCGACGCCGACCTCCGCCGCACCGCGGTGCAGTTCGTGCTGCTGATGGGCACCGACCCGATCATCACGACCCCCGAGGAGCGGATGCGCTTCGACAACATCCGCGAATCCTTCTTCGAGGACGTCAACCGCTTCATCACCTGGGAGGCCGACAAGGTGACCGCCCAGAAGCACGGCACCCACGACGGCATCCCCGTCCTCAAGCGGACCAAGGCCGTGCGCGTCCACAAGGAAAACCTCCGCAGGGAGCTGACCGAACGCGGCGTGCTCGTCTCGCAGGCGACGCTGCAGAGCGCCCAGGGCAATCCCGTCATCATGGTGATCCCCGACTCGCCGCGCGACCAGACCCCGCTGACCGTGCTCGACAAGAACCCGCTGGCCAAGCAGGCCGCCGCGACCATCGAAAGCTACCTGACCGCCCGCCGCTACGACGTGGTCGTGCCCCGCGCCCAGGACCAGATCGACCAGATGGTCTCCGTGCAGACCGAGCTGGGCGGCGCCGCCGCCGACCCCGCCTACGCCATGGCGATGAGCGTGGGCTCCGACGTCTACTTCGTCTACTCCGGCACCGTGGAGGGCGGCAAGGCCTCCGTGGCCGTCAAGGCGTACGAAAGCACCACGGGCCGCCTGCTCGGCGCCGAAACCGGCTACTCCAAGGACCGTCCCGGCGCCGCCACGAACGCGCTGGTGGAAGAGGCGGTGGCCGACGCGGTCGACCACGTGCTGGAGCGGGTGAAGGCCTACTGGCAGGACGACCTGAAGCAGGGGCTGCAGTACCGCCTGGTGATCCGCGTGACCGGCAGCTTCGACAAGGACGCCCTGGAAACCGTGCAGTTCAAGCTGGGCGACGTCATCGAGTCCTCGTTCGACAAGTCGAAGGAGAACGTGCTGACCGACAAGACGATGGACTACAACGTCTGGGCCAGCCGCGACGAATACTCGCGCAGCGCGAAGATCTACCAGATGCTCAAGGAAAAGATGGCCCCCGTGGCCAAGCTCAACCAGATCAACATCAACCGCAAGCTGCTGATCCTCTCGCTGGACAACCCCTAGGATGAGACGGGGCGCCCGACATCCGCTGCTCCTGGCGTGCGCGGCGCTCCTCGCGGGATGCGCCTCGGCGCCGCCGTCGGGCGGCGCCGCCACGGCTTCCGCGCCCGACGCCGGCTGGACCGTCACGGGCGAGGACCCCGCCTATCCGAAGGAGGCCTTCGTCGTGGGCAAGGGGTGGTCCGCCACGAGCCCCGAAGAGGCGCAGCGCAAGGCCGTCGCCGCCGTCGAGCGGCAGATCTCGGCCATGGTGCGCGGCTCGGAGCGGCTGACGAAGAGCGAAATGTCCGTCGGCGACGAGACGCGCGTCTTCGACCAGATCGAAAGCTTCTCGAGCGTGCGGGCGGAAGGACGGCTCGAAGGGGTCGCCCTCGTCCGCGAGCATTCCGACGCCCAGGGCCACTACGCCCTGGCGGCGCTGAACCGCGCCGACTTCGCGGCGGGGACCGAGTCGGCCCTGCTGGAGGCGGAACGCCGCCTGGAGGCCGCGCTCGACGCGGCCGCCGCGCGCGTGGGCGAGGGGAAGTACGCGGCGGCGCTGGCGAGCGTGGCCGAGGTCCCCGCGGCCGTCTCCGAGCGGGAGGCGCTGCGCCGGCGGCTGCGCGCGGTGGACGCCTCGCGCGAGGCCTCGCTCTCCTTCCGCTCCCTCTCCGAGCTCGACGCGCTCTACGGGACGATCGTCTCGCGCCTCTCCCTGCGCCTGGTCTCCGGAAACGGCCAGAAGCTGACCGCGGGCGATCCGCTCGGCGAGACGGTCGTCGAGGTCCTGGCAGACGGGGTTCCCGCGCAGGGGGTCCCGGTGGCGCTCCTCTCCGACGACGGCCGTCGCCCGCTGGGCGCCGTCGCGACCGACGCCGCGGGCAAGGCGACGCTCTCCGGCCTCGCGCCGCCCGACGAGACGCCCGGCGCCCACCGGGCGAGGATCGGGATCGACCTGCGGGTCCCCGCCTCCTGGCGGGAGGCCCTGCGCGGCGGCGACCTGCGCGTCGACTACGAGGTCGCCGCGCTCCGTCGCGAGGTGCGCCTGGCGCTGGAAGGGTCCGGCGGGGCCGCGGCGAAAGCCGAACTCGACCGGGCCGGCTTCGTCCCGACGGAATCCGCCGCGGCCCCGTCGCTGGCGGTTTCCGTCGTTTCGCGCGAGGCGGGCCGCCTGAACGGCGTCTCCTCGACGACGGTCGTGGCCGTGGTCGAGGTCCGGGCCGTCGCGCGCGACGCCTCCGGGAAGACGCTGGGGACGCGCGACCTGAACGCCAAGGGCATGGGGCCCGACCTGGACGCGGCGACCGCGAACGCGCTGGCCGCCGTCCGGTGGACGCGCCTGCAGGAACTGTTCCGCTAGAGTCCGAGCGCTCCGCGCAGCGTCTTCGCCGCCGCTTCGGGGGCGACGGAGTTGACGTAGATCCCCGTGCCGATCTCCATGCCCGCGGCGCGCGAGAGCTTGGGGATGATCACCGCGTACCAGTGGTAGAAGGGGGCTCCGGCCTGGTCGAGGCAGGCGGAGCGGAGGATGACGTTGTAGTCCGGGTCGCCGAGCGCGGCGTGGAGCGCGCGGAGCGCGGCCCCCATGGCGCGGGCGAACTCGGCGCACTCCGCGTCGGTCGCGTCGCCGAAGAGCGCCTCGTGGCGCCGGGACTGGACGCGGGTCTCGAAGGGCGTGCGCGAGGCGAAGGGGCACCAGACGACGAAGTCGCCCTCCTCGGCCACGATCCGCTCGCGCTGGGCGAGCTCCTCGGCGAGCGCGTCGCAGTAGACGCAGCTTCCCTTCGCCTTCCAGTGCTCCTCGGCCCTGCGCACCTGGTCGGAGATGTGGGGCGGGACCACGGAGGTGGCCACGATCTGCGAGTGGGGATGGAGGAGGCTCGCGCCGGCGCGCGGGCCGTGGTTGCGGAAGACGTTCACCACCTTGACCGCGGGGTCCTTCTGCAGCTGGCGGAACCGGTCGCGCCAGGCGAGGACGACCCCGGCGAGCTCCTCGTCGGAGGCGAGGGCGGGGTTCCAGTCGTGGCGCGGGCTCTCCACGACCACGTCGGCGTGGCCGTAGCCGACCGCGGCCGCGAACTTCCCGCGCGGGAGGCCGCGCGGCGGCTCGGAGGCGCCCACGTAGGCGTAGCGGTTCGGGACGACGCGGACGGCCCAGAGCCCGTCCTTCCCGGGGCGCTCCACGCTCGGGACGGCGCGGTCCACGTCGCCGCCGCGGCAGAAGGGGCAGGAATCGGAATGCGCGGGAACGCCGCGGCGGGGGTTCCCCTCGTCGGGGAGGACGAAGTCCTCGGGGCGGCGCGACCGCTCGGTCGCGAGGATGGTCCACTGTCCGGAAGTCGGGCTCTGCCTGTACTCGGACATCCCGAAGCCCCTAGAGCCTCTTGGCGAGGTCCTCGATGGTGCGCTTCAGCCCCTCTTCCAGCTGGATCTTCGGCTCCCAGCCCAGGAGCGCCTTGGCCCTGGAGATGTCGGGGCGGCGCTGCTTCGGGTCGTCGGAGGGGAGGGGCTTGTAGACGATTTCGGACTTCGACCCCGTCAGCGCGACCACCATCTCCGCGAGCTCGCGGATGGTGAACTCGCCGGGGTTGCCGAGGTTGATCGGGCCGGTCTCGGAATCCTGCTCCATGAAGGCCATGATGCCGGAGACGAGGTCGTCCACGTAGCAGAAGCTGCGGGTCTGCGAGCCGTCGCCGTAGATGGTGATGGGCTCGCCGCGCAGGGCCTGCACGATGAAGTTGCTCACCACGCGGCCGTCGCACGGATGCATCCGCGGGCCGTAGGTGTTGAAGATGCGGACGATGCGGACGTCCACCTTGTTCTGGCGGTGGTAGTCCATGAAGAGCGTCTCGGCGACGCGCTTGCCCTCGTCGTAGCAGGAGCGGATCCCGATCGGGTTGACGTGGCCCCAGTAGTCCTCGCGCTGCGGGTGCTGCTCGGGGTAGCCGTAGACCTCGCTCGTGGAGGCCTGCAGGATCCGGGCGTGGACGCGCTTGGCCAGGCCGAGCATGTTGATCGCGCCCAGGACGCTGGTCTTGGTGGTCTTGACCGGGTTGTACTGGTAGTGCACCGGGCTCGCCGGGCAGGCCAGGTTGTAGATCCGGTCCACTTCGATCACCAGGGGGTTGGTGACGTCGTGGCGGATCAGCTCGAAGTTGCGGTGGTCGCGGAGGTGGTCGACGTTGTGCTTCGTCCCCGTGAAGTAGTTGTCGACGCAGACGACGTCGTCGCCCTGCGCCAGCAGCCGTTCGCAGAGGTGCGAGCCGATGAACCCGGCCCCTCCGGTGACCAGGACGCGCATGCTAGGCCTTCTTCCAGCCGAGCGCGGCGAGGATGCGGGCGTAGACTTCGTCCACGGTGCCGATGCCGTTGACCGTGCGGAGCAGGCCGGCCTTTTCGTAGGCGGCGAGCGTGGGCTCGGTTTCGCGGCGGTATTCGCCGATGCGGACCTTGATCGCCGCTTCGTTGTCGTCGGCGCGGCCGCGGGCCAGCATGCGTTCCACGACGATCCGTTCGTCGGGGATGTCGATGTAGAGCACGTGGTCGAACTTGTAGTTGTTTTCCTCGAACAGCCAGCGGCGCTGCTTTTCGTTGCGGGGGAAGCCGTCGAGCAGGAGCCCCTTGTCCCAGTCGTGCAGGTCGAGGCGCCACTTGACCACGTCGAAGACGGTCTGGTCGTCGACCAGCTCGCCGCGGGCCATGGCTTCCTTCATCTTCCGGCCGATGGTGGTGTTGTTCTTGGCCAGCCAGCGGAACATGTCGCCCACGCCGACGGGGGTGAGGCCGAAGTCTTCGACCAGCTTGGCGGACTGGGTGCCCTTGCCGCACCCCTGGATGCCCATGATGATGATCTTGTTGTCCATGAGGAACTCCTTTCCGATACCGCCAAATGTAGCTCTTCGGGGGTATCGGGCGGGGCGCGTCCGGCCCCGGGCGGCGAGTTGCTATACTTGAATTCCGGCATCCGCACCCTTTTGGAAAACCGGCAATATGCACAAGATCGGCTTCGACAACGAGAAATACCTCGAGACCCAATCCGACAAAATCGCCGAAAGAATCGCCAAATTCGGCGGAAAACTCTACCTGGAGTTCGGCGGCAAGCTCTTCGACGACTACCACGCCTCCCGCGTGCTGCCCGGCTTCGCCCCCGACAGCAAGATCCGGATGCTGGAGAAGCTCAAGGACAAGGCCGAGGTCGTCATCGCCATCAACGCCAACGACATCGAGAAGAACAAGGTCCGCGGCGACCTGGGCATCACCTACGACCAGGACGTGCTGCGCCTGATCGACGCCTTCCGCGGCTACGGGCTCTTCGTGAGCAGCGTGGTCCTCACCCGCTGGCAGGAGCAGCCGAGCGCCATCGCCTACCAGAAGAAGCTGGAGAAGCTGGGCCTGAAGGTCTACCGCCACTATCCCATCGCGGGCTACCCGGGCAACATCCCCCTGGTGGTGAGCGACGAGGGCTACGGGAAGAACGAGTTCGTCGAGACCACGCGCGAGCTGGTCGTGGTGACCGCCCCGGGCCCCGGCTCCGGGAAGATGGCCGTCTGCCTGTCGCAGATCTACCACGAGAACAAGCGCGGCGTGAAGGCCGGCTACGCCAAGTTCGAGACCTTCCCCATCTGGAACATCCCGCTCAAGCACCCCGTCAACCTGGCCTACGAGGCGGCGACGGCGGACCTGAACGACGTCAACATGATCGACCCGTTCCACCTGGAGGCCTACGGCGAGACGACGATCAACTACAACCGCGACGTCGAGATCTTCCCGGTGCTGAACGCGCTGTTCGAGCGGATCCTGGGCGAGTCGCCCTACAAGAGCCCGACCGACATGGGCGTGAACATGGCGGGGAACTGCATCGTGGACGACGACGCGGTCTGCGAGGCCGCGCGGCAGGAGATCGTCCGGCGCTACTACGCCACGCTCTGCCAGGTGCGCACGGGCGAGGCGGAGCAGGACCAGGTCTACCGGCAGGAGCTCCTGATGGAGCAGGCGAAGGTCACGACCGCCGACCGCAGGGTGGTGGCCGCCGCGCTCGACCGCGCGAAGGAGACCAACGCGATGGCCGTGGCGATCGAGCTGCCCGACGGCGAGATCGTCACCGGGCACACCGGCACGCTTCTCGGGTCGCCCGCGGCGATGCTGCTCAACGCGCTCAAGCGGCTGGCCGGCATCCCCCGCGAGGTGGACCTCATCTCGCCGATGGTGATCGAGCCGATCCGCCGGCTCAAGACCGAGTACCTCGGGAGCGAAAACCCGCGCCTCAACCCCGACGAGGTGCTGCTCGCGCTCTCGGTCTGCGCGCTGACCGACTACAACGCCAAGCGCGCGGTCGAGAAGCTGCCCGAACTC
>CADBQJ010000160.1 GCA_902796785.1 Fibrobacter succinogenes | reverse complement strand
GGGCGTCGCTGAAAATCGAATTCGACGGATATCGCGGCAGGACGCGCGTCGACGGCATGCGCAAGATCAATCTCCATTGGCCGCTGAACGACGACTCCATGCTGCGCGAGCGGCTGACCTACCGGCTGTTCCGCGAGATGGGGGTCGAGACGTCGCGCGCCTCGAACGCGGTCCTCTCCGTCAACGGCGGTCCGTTCGGCCTCTACGCGATGGTGGAGCAGATCGACGACGTCTTCCTGGCGGCGCATTGGTCGCCCGAGGACAATCTCTGGAAGGAAGTCTGGCCGCGACCGATCGGTCCCGATTTCTCCAATCGTCTGAAAAGCGGGACGTTTCTCGGCGAAAGCGGAATCAAGAAGTTCGCGAAGGCGTTGCGCGAAGCGGCCGCGACCGGAAACAGAGAGCTCTTCGAGCGCCACGCCGATCCCGAACAGGCGCTGAACTACCTCGCGGTGGACGTCGTCTCCGACAACATCGACGGCTACAGGACGTTCTACTGCCGCAAGGAAGCAACGTCGCTGGACGATTGCGAGCCGCACAATTTCTACTGGCGGCAGACCTGGCCGGAAAACCGGTTCACGCTGATTCCCTGGGACCACAATTCCACGTTTCTCGTCTCCCCGTGGCTGACGGCGCCCGAGTGGAACGACACGACCGTCTCCTGCGACACGCTTCTGCCGATCGAGGGACGCGGTCTGCGGCATGCCGGATGCGATCCCTGGTTCAAGGCGCTGCGGACGCTCTATCCCGACGAGTGGAAGGCGGCGATGAAGCGGCTGATGAAGGGACCGATGAAGGCCTATGTCGTCGAAGAGTGGCTGAAGGCGTGGAAGAAGGAGATCGAGCCGTTCGTGGACGAGGACACGCTGTTCCATTCCGTGCACGACAAGACCTGGTGGGAGAAGGGCTACAGCGGCCTGACCATCGCCGTCGGCCGACAGCGCCAGCTGATGCAGGACCGGCTGGACGGGAAGCTGCCGTAGCGGCTCGACGATTACGGGCTTTTGCCGCCGTCGGGGCAGCCCTTGCCCCAATCGGAACCGCCCCAGCCGGCGCGCACCTGCAACCGGTCCAGGAAAAGCGTGCGGCCGAGGACGGCGCCCGGCCTTCGCTCCAGCCCGGGCTTTTTCCAGGGCCATTTGTAGACGCCGACCTTGAAGTAGGGCGGCGGGTCTCCCTTCAACACCTGGACATAGGCGGTCGGCCCCCTGTAGTCCACCACCAGGCTGTCGTCCATCCAGAGGCGCACCGCGCCTTTGGGCTTCGGGGTCCATCGCGCCTGGACGCGGAAGTCGATCCAGCGGCCCTTGGGAAGCGCGCCCAGGTTGAAGAGCTCCTTCTTGTCGGGCCGGTAGGAGACCTCGCCGTTTTCGTCCGCCGGGGCGTCGGGGTCCACGGGGGTGCCGTTGTGCAGAAGCCGCGCGAAGAGCGTGTCCCGCGCGATTTCGAGCGACGCCTGCGGAGAGCCGGTCATCTTGACGCCCGGCCGCAGGTAATCCTCCCAGAAATGCCACTGCGCGACGATCTCCGGCTCGGAATCCGCCGCGTAATCCTCCGGGAAGTAGAGACTGAAGGCGTAGTCGCCCCTGTCGGTGCGGGGAATGGCGCGCCGGAGCTCGTCCTTTGGACGCAGCAGGATTTCGCTGCGGACGGCCCTCCCGCCCTCGGGCGCGTAGTCCAGATGGAACCTCAGCGCGCGCGCGCCGCACCGGGGCGCGGGCGCGTTCGAGGAATCCACGAGCTCGGGCGTCGGCCCCTGCTTGCGAAGCGGCTTGGCGCAGGGGCCGTCGGCGTCGGCCTCCTTCACGAAGCAGGTCTCGCCGTTCGAGAAGTCGGTCTCGATTCCCGTCGCGAAGAGGGGGACGAAAAGGAGAAGGGACGACGCGACGGCGGCGGGGACCCGCGTCATGCCGGCTGCCTCTTCTTGCGGAGGATGTCGACGGTGTCCTGCTTGAACAGAAGCATGGTCCGGCGGCCGCCCGGAATCAGCAGCCAGAAGAGGGAGCAGGCCGCCAGGCAGATCGCGCCGAGGCTGACGAGCCGGACCAGGGGGGAGGCGACGTCCTGAAGCAGACAACGCTTCGCGGCGATTCCCGCGGCCAGCGTCGCCATCGCCCCCAGGAACGGGCGCCAGCTCATCGCGAGGAAGTCGTACCATTTCGCGTGCGTCCTGTAGCAGGCCCACGCCATTCGCGGCACGGCCATCGCGTAGCCGTAGACGGTGTAGCCCAGGGCGACGGCCTCGATGCCGATGGGGGCGGTGCAGGCGATGACCGCGACCAGCAGCACGGCGTCCGACAGGCCGAGCAGGAAGTAGTGGCCGGAACGGCCGGAGGCGATCATCGTCAGGCCCGTGGCGAAGGCCGTCGGGCGTATGATGGCGCCGAAGCTCAGGATCATGAACGTCGTGCAGGAGGGCATCCACTGCTGTCCGAGGAAAACGGCGACGCATTCCTCGGAAGCCGCCGTCACGAAGGCCATCGGGGCCATGGAGAGGATGGCGAGGACGCCCATGATCTTCCGGTAGTAGTTGCGGAAGCGGACGGGGTCGTCCTGCAGCTTGGACAGCGCCGAAAGCGCCACGGAGGTGATCGGCTGCCGGACGTTCTGGATGGGCAGCTGCACCATCTGGTAGGCCTTGCTGTAATACCCGACGAAGGCCGCGGGGTGGAACTTGCCGATCAGCATGGTGTCCGTGTTGCGCGAGATGTAGTTCATCAGGTTGGAACCCGCGATGCCCAGCCCGAATCTCAGCCCCTGCTTTCCGTGGCTCAGGGAAACCAGGCTCGGCGTCCATTTGCTGTAATGCCAGATGAGGACGGTGCGGGAAAGCCCGCCGGCGAGTCCGGCGAAGACCAGGGACCAATACCCCATGCCGCACAGGGCGCAGACGACCGCCGTGCCCAGGGAGCAGACCCGTCCCGCGATTTCCCGATAGGCCAGCGACTTCATTTCGAGGCGCCGCTGGAGAAGCGCGGCGTGCTGGTTGGAGATTCCGGTCATCAGGATGCCCAGACTGGAGACGACGACGATCATCGTGAGCCGGGGCTCCTCGTAGAAACCCGCGACGAGCGGGGCGCAGGCGCAGCAGATGGCGGTCAGCGAGACGGCGACGATCGTGTTGATCCAGAACAGCGCGCTGGTCCTCTCCTGCGTCAGTTCCCTGTTCTGGATGGTCGCGTTGGTCAGCCCCAGGTCCTCGAAGAGCGAAAGGAAGTTGATGAAGACGCCCGCGAGCCCGACCAGGCCGAAATCCTGCGGCGTCAGCAGTCGCGCGAGCACGACGACGGAGACGAACTGCAGGGCGAGTTTCCCGCCCTGCCCCAGGAAGGTCCACACCGCCCCGCGAACCGATTTCTGCTTGAGGTCCCCCGTGGAGATGTCCCGGATGCCGCCCATGACCTTCCGCTACTGCCGGCAGAGCGCCTTTTCGATGTTGACGGGCGTCGGGAAAATCTTCATGGCCCAAAGATAGGTTTTGCTAGTCGTCGAGCCCCGCGGCCTTGCGCAGGACCCCGTCCCATTCGCGCGCGGTCCGGTCGAAGGAGTGGTCCAGGGCCCAGTTTTTCGCGTTTTCCGCGCAGCGATTCCGCAGTTCCGCGTCGGAGAGCATCCGTTCCAGGGCCTCCGACAGCGCCCGTTCGTCGCCCACGGGAACCAGCAGGCCGGACTTCCCGTTCTCGATGATCTCCGAGGGGCCGGTGGGGCAGTCGGTGGAGACGCAGTGGCCGTTGGTGGACATCGCCTCCGCGAGCGCGTTGGGGAATCCCTCGTGCGTGGAGCACAGCGCGTAGACGTCCGCCCGGGACACCCAGGCGTGGGGGTTCCTCCGGTAGCCGCAGAAGAAGACGCGGTCGCCGACGCCCAGTTCCCCCGCCTTTTCCCGCAGCGCGGGTTCGAGCGCGCCCTCGCCCAGTATCAGGAGGCGCGCCTTCGCCGTCTCCGGCCCTCCGCGCGCGAGGGCGCGGAAAAGCGTGGGGTAGTCCTTTTGCGCGTCGAGCCGGCCGACGGCGACGACGGTTTTCCCGTCGAAGAGGCGCCGCGCTTCCTCCGGCAGCGGTTCCGCGGATCGCGCGGCGAGCGCTTCCACGTCGATCCCGTTCTGGATGGTGACGATTTCCGCGTTCGTCGGGAACTCCTCGCGCAGGATGTCCGCCAGTCTTTTCGCGCAGGCGACCACGGCCTTCGCGTTTTTCCCGGAAATCGATTTCCGGAACAGGAACGAGAAGAGCCGGGGATGCCACGGGAAATTCCCCAGCGTGGCCCTGGTGTCGTTGCGTTCGCTCAGGACATACGGAATCCCCGTGCCCAGCAGGGCCGCGCCGCACAGCGCGTTCGGCCCCGTCATCCAGGAACCGACCACGTCGGGCCGGTTCTTCAGGATGGCGCGCCGGACGGAGAGGATCTTCAGCGGGAGACCGAAGTGGCGATGATCGCGAATGCGGACGACGGGGACGGAAAGGCGTTCCATGGTCTCGGCGTAGACGTCCTTTTCGGGGTTCGCGTCCGTCAGGACGATCCGGATGTCCCAGGCGCCGCGGAGCCGTTCGACCACGCCGGAAAGGACTTTCTGCGCGCCCCCGCCGTTCAACGACGCGATCAGGAAAACGAGGACGGGGCGGTCGCGGTTCATGTCGTTTCCCCGATGCCCGCCTCTACGGAAGTTCCCTCAGCCGCGCGACGACCGCGCGTCCGGTTTCCCTCCACCAGCAGAGGAGGAAGCTCAGGAGCATGCCGGCGCAGGCGCCGCCGACCAGACCGGCCGCGGCGATCAGCTTCCTCTTCGGCTTGACGGGCCACATGGGGAGGTCGGGCTCCTGGAAGATGTCGAGCACCTCGATGTCGCGCTCGACCTCGATGCGCGAGTTCTCGAGCTGCTTGCGGAGGTCCGCGACGAGCGCCTCGTTGACGTGCAGCTCGCGTTCGAGGCGCTTCTGCTCCAGCTGCAGGTCCGGGGAGGAGGCCATGCGGTTCTTCTCGAGGAAGTGGCGCAGCGCGTTCTCCGACCGCCGGAGCTCCTTGCCGTATTCCTCCAGGCGCTCCTCGACGAACGAGAGCTGGTGCTTGCTGTTCGTCTTGCGCACGTGGTTGATGTAGGAGTCGATGTAGCCCAGCAGGAACTCGTTGACGTCGTGGGCCAGGTACGGGTCCCGCGCGCGGACGGTGAGGGCCTTGACGCCGCCCATGTTCTCGAACGTGATCATCTCGAGGACGATCTCGTGCAGGCGGTCCCGCACAAGCATCTCCTCGGTGATGTGGGGCGCCTTCTTCGGGTTGGGCTTCACCTCGATGGGGTAGATCTCCGACAGGAGCTTCGCGGTGTCGGTGCCGACGGTCCGCCAGCGGATCTTCGTCAGCGTGTCGAGGAACAGCGGCGACGCGAGCAGCTGCGGGACGTTGTCGAGCGGCGACGACGGGGCGTTCAGCGAGATGCCGAACATGCTGGAAAGCGAGGCGAACTGCGAGGCCGGAGCCGTGCTCTGCGAGAGGAGGACCTTCGAGGTCGACTCGTACTGCGGCGCGGCGAGCAGGGCCAGGACCACGCCGGCCGCCAGGCCGAGGACGGCGCCGGAGGCCACGACCGCCTTGTGGCGCAGGAAGTCCCTGGCGACTTTCAGGAGATCGACGTCATCGTTCATTGTTCAGCCTCCTTTCCCGCCTGCCGGAGCAGCATCGGGCACAAGCCGCAGTAAACGGCGATGAACTGCAGTTGCTCGGGATAGGTGGATCCCGTGCTTTCGAGAAGGATCATGCACCAGACCGAGAACACGAAGAACAGGACGTTTTTCCTCTCTTCCGTCTTCGGCAGGCGCAGGACCCGCGTCAGGGGGTGGAACCACAACGCCAAAAATAGCAGTGTTCCGAGAAAGCCGAACTCCCCGACGATGTGCGGCCACCAGGTGTCGAGGAGGAACGTGGGGTGCCCCGGCTGGCCCGCGTAGGGCTCCAGTCCGAAGACGTTGCTGAGGCCGTAGGAGTAGTAGAGCTGGGAATAGTGCGTCGCGGCCGGCTCGCTGGCGAAGGTCCCCAGCCCGGAGCCCCAGGGGAAGTAGTCCCGCGCCACGTCGACGCACTTGAGGGTCAGGGCGGTGCGCGCCTGGGTGTCCGAGCCCGTCGTCCCGACGTACGACTTGACCGCGAGGAACCGGAGCAGGAAGCTCCTTCCCGCGGTGGCGAGGACCGCGGCGCCGGCGCCGGCGCAGAAGACGATCTTCGCGAGCCCCTTCTTCCAGGAGTTGTCCAGCAGCATGAACGCGGCGAAGGCCAGGCAGGCGGAGACGAAGCTCTTCCGCCGCCCCGCGAGGACGACGGCCAGCATGCAGAAGAGCGCGGAGAGGAGGTACCGCTTCCTCCGCGTGACGCGGTAGAGGTAGAGCGTGCCGCAGATGTTCGTGCTGAGCCAGGCGGTCTGGTAGGTCGGGAAGGCGTAGAAGGACCACGAGCCGTAGAGGAAGAGGGCCGGCGGGCGCGCGACCTTCGAGAAGAACGCGTTGTCGACGAACGCCCCCAGCGTGCCGAGGAGGATCATGACGTTGATCCACTTCAGGATCTTCCGGATCTTTTCGCTCGGAAGGTCGATGCAGAAGAAGAGCGCGGCGATGACCGCCGGCTGGACGGTGTGGTACAGCGCCCCCGTGAGCCGCCAGTACTCGTTGCCGACGGCGATCGTGTTCGCGCACGCGAAGACGACCACCGAGACGAGGAGCAGCAGGTGCGTCCTGTTCCAGAGCGGCCGCATGCGGCCGAGCGAGAAGGCGACGGCCGCGAACGCGACCAGCATCGCCGTGTTGAGGCCGGGAACCGCGACGTGGAGCAGCCGGGTGAGGAAGAAGTCCTTGGTCACCAGCGCGGCGATGAAGACGAAGACGGCGCGCGCCAGGAGCTCCTGGCGGTCGAGGACGAACGGGATCCTTCCGTCCGCCCGCGGCATGGTCGTTTCGCCCGGTTCCGCCATGTTCCCCCTACGGCGCCGCCGGCGCCAGCCCCGCCGCCGCGCGAAGGACCGCGTCGTACGCGCGGGCCTGGTGTTCGATCGTGTTTTCCGCCGCCCAGGCGCGGGCGTTCCGCGCGCACCTTTCCCGGAGCTCCCCGTCGGAGAGCATCCGCTCGAGCGCCGCGGCGAGGGCCTTTTCGTCGCCCACGGGGACCAGCAGGCCGGACTTCCCGTCCTCGATGATCTCCGAGGGACCGGCCGGGCAGTCGGTGGAGACGCAGTGCCCGTTGGTGAACATCGCCTCGGCGAGCGCGCACGGGAACCCCTCGGAGTCGGACGACATCGCGAAGACGTCGGCGCGCGCCACCCAGGCGTGCGGGTTCTTCCGGAAGCCGAGGAAATGGACGCGGTCCGAGATGCCGAGGGAGTCGGCGCAGGCGCGCAGCTCGCCCTCCTGGTCGCCCTTGCCGAGCAGCAGCAGGTGGGCCCCGCGGCAGAGTTCGCCGCCGTGCGCCAGCGCGCGCAGCAGCAGCGGGAAGTTCTTGACCGGCTGGAGCCGGCCGACGGCGACGACGGTCGGCGTTCCGGCGGGAACGGGGAAGTCGTCCAGGGGCTCCTTCGCGGCCCTCTCCAGGATCCCGACGTCGAGGCCGTTGTGGACGACGACGAGGTCCGCCGTCGCCTTCGGATAGTCCTCCCGGATCATGTCGACGACGGCTTGGGAGACGACGATGGAGGCCTTCGTCCGGCGGGACCGGTAGGCCAGCCCCGTCAGGAAGGAGAAGATCCTCGGGTGCTTCATGCGCTCGCGGAACGCGACCCGCAGGTTGTTGTGCTCGTTCAGCACGATCGGGAACCTCGTCCCCCTCAGCGCGAACGAGACCACCGCGTTGGTCGCGGTCAGGACGGAGAGGACGGCGTCGGGGGCCATCTCCAGGATCGCGCGGCGCAGGGGCCACGTCTTGCGGAGGGTGGAGAAGCGCCGGTAGGACGGCAGCCGGACCACGGGGATCCCCATCGCCTCGACCGTCGGCGCGTAGGTGCCGTCGTCGTTCTCGGCCTTCGTCAGGAACACCCGGATGTCCCAGTCCTTCCGGAGGACGCCGACGATGTCGGTCGTGACCTTTTCCGCGCCGCCGCAGCCGAGCGTGGGGATGACGACCGCCAGGCGCGGTCTTCTCGCATGTTCGCTCATTTCCTCGACTCCTTCGCCTTTTCCAGCACGGCGTTCCAGAGTTCGGCCTTCCGTCCGACGGAGTTCGCCTCCGCCCAGGCCTTCGCGTTCCGCGCGCACGTCTCGCGCAGCCCTTCGTCGGAGAGCATCCGCTCGAGCGCCGCGGCGAGCGCCGCTTCGTCGCCCGGGGGGACCAGCAGCCCGGACTTCCCGTCCTCGACGATTTCCGAGGGGCCGGTGGGGCAGTCCGTGGAGACGCAGCGGCCGTTCGCGGCCATCGCCTCGGCCAGCGCGTTCGGAAAGCCCTCGAAGTCGGAGCTCATCGCGAAGACGGCGGCGCGCGACGTCCAGGCGTGGGGGTTCTTCCGGAATCCGGCGAAGAAGACGCGGCCCGAGAGGCCGAGCTCCTCCGCCTCGCGCTTCAGCTCCGCCTCGAGCGGACCCTGCCCGACGAGGACGACGTTCGCGCCGGACAGCGCGGGGCCGCCGCGCGCGACCGCGCGGAGCAGCAGGGAGAGGTTCTTCTGCGCCGAGAGGCGCCCGACCGCCGCGACGACGGGCTTTTCGAAGACCGGCCCGGCTTCGGGCGGAAGAGGTTCGCGCGCCGCTTCGGCGATCTTCCCGACGTCCACGCCGTTGCCGATCGCGACGATCTCGGGCTTCGCGCGGAAGTCGTTCCGCAGCTCGTCCGCGATTCCCCCGGAGACGGCGACGACGGTCCGCGCGAGGTTCGTGCGGAGGACGAACCGGTAGAGCCGGTGGTAGAGCCCGGGATGCAGGTCGTCCTTCGCGAATTCGCTCCGCAGGTCGTTGCGCTCGCTCGTCACGACGGGGATTCCCGTGCCGGCCAGGGCGAGCGGGACGACCGCGTTGTTCGTCCAGAGGAACGAGAGGACGACGTCCGGCTTCGTCCGCAGGGCGAGCCGGCGCAGGGGGATCATCTTGCGGAACCGGGAGAACCTGCGGTAGACCGGAAGGAAGTCGACGGGAACGCCGAGCTTCTCCAGCCGGTCGCCGTAGATTCCGCGGTCGCGCGCCGCCGTGAGGACGACGCGGAAGTCCCAGCGGTCGCGCAGCGCCGCGACCAGGTCGACGAAGACCTTTTCGGCGCCGCCGCCGCCCAGCGAGCAGAGCACGGCGAAGACGAGGGGCTTTTTCACTTCGCCTCCTTCGCGATCGGCCGGTCCAGGCGCACGCGCAGCCGTTCCACGCCGATTCCGAACAGCGCGGAGACGCCGACTCCCAGCAGCGCGACCCAGAGGATGGCGACGGGAAGCGGGAGCGCGTCCTGCGGCAGGATCCGCAGGCCGAGGTCGATGGTGATCCGGTGGTAGAGGTAGACTCCGGAGGAGACCAGGCCGAACTTCGCGAGCGCGGAACGCGCGGACGCCGGCCGGATCGCGCGGACGAGCCACGGCAGGAGCGACGCCCCGGCGAAGGCGTAGAAGGCGTCCCGGACCGGCAGGACGAGCTCGGCGAACGGGGCGATTCCGCCGATTTCGACGACGGCGCAGAAGAGCGCGGGAAGCGCGGTCCACGCCGGGGGAAGCCGGAGCTCCCCGCCGTCGCGGTCGAGGAGAAGTCCCGCGGCGAAGACCGGCCAGTAGTAGAGCAGGCGGACGTCGACCAGCCCGAGGAACCGGTGCGCGGCGAACAGGGCCGCGAAGACGAGGAGGGCCCGCGGGAGAATCCGCTTCGGATCGCCCGTTTTCCACATCAGCGCGGGGACGGTCGCCTGGAAAAAGAAGAGCGCCGCGACGAACCAGAGCGTGCGGAGCGGACGGTCGATCAGCGGATTCAGCGCGAAGAGGCCGGCGAGCGCGGATTTCTTGTCGATCTGGTTCAGGGCCCAGAGCAGGACGAGCGCCAGAAGGTATTCCGGGTAGAGCCGGAACCGCCGTTTCAGAAACGACTTGACGTCGTCGCGGTTCCGGAACGGCGCCAGCCTGCGGGAGACCAGCGCCGCGGAGACGCAGAAGAAGTAGCCGAGCGCGCAGGAGGTCAGCAGGCGGGTGGCGGGATTGCTCCACAGCTTCCCGAAATAGTCGTTGCCGTGCCAGACGGCGACGACGTAGAAGATGGCGAGCCCTCTCGCGATGTCGACGGCGGCGTCGCGCCCGCTCGACGCTCCGGCCATCCTATGCCTCCCCCTTCCACCATTCGGCGAAGCGGCGCACCCCTTCCTCCACGGAGACGCGCGGGGCGAAGCCGGTCAGCTTCCTCAGGGGCTCCACGTCGGCCCAGGTGGAGGGGACGTCGCCGGGCTGCATCGGCTCGAGGATCCGCTCGGCC
>CADBQJ010000159.1 GCA_902796785.1 Fibrobacter succinogenes | reverse complement strand
CGGATCGCCGCGATCTCGCGCGTCTTGAGGTTCCGGGAGAGGACGGCCTCCTGCGCGCCGGCGCTGTCCCACGGCAGCGGCACGTCGCGGAGCTCGTCGCTCGGGGCGTCGTCGCGCCCGGTCCAGATCCGCAGGGCCTCGAGCGCGGTGGCGTAGCGCCCCTCCTCGGCCTCGAGGTCGGCGCGCGCGGTGGAGAGGGCGAGCTGCGCGCGCAGGAGCTGCGTCCGCTCGATCATCCCCTCGGCCAGCAGCCGCTCCGCCTGCTCGACGTGGCGTTCGATGCCGGCCACGCCGTCGCGCCGCAGCTCCACGGCCTCGCGGAGAAGCGTGGCGTCGATGTAGGTCTTCGCGACGGTGGAGATCCGCTCCGAGCGCGCCTGCTCCAGCGCGATCGTCGAGCGCGTCTCCTGCCCCTTGGCCGCGCCGCGCGCCGCCAGCACCTTGCCGCCGACGAAGATCGGCTGCACCACGGTCAGCTCGGCGTCGAAGCGCGACTGCTCGCGCAGCGTCTCGACGAAGGGAGGCAGCGCCGCGTCGAACTGCGCGGCCGCGCCCTGCGCGATCGCCTGCTGCTGCTCGGGCGTGAGCGTCCCGCCGGCCATGGCGGCCTGGATCTTCGCCCGCTCGAGCGCGTCGTTCGCCTGCAGCTGGATCAGCGCGTCGCGCAGGCTGTTCAGGTCCATCTCCAGCGTGCGGTCGAGGTAGGTCCAGCTTCCCTTGAAGTCGACCCGCGGGAGGAAGTTCGCGTTGGCGGCGGTCGTCTTGCGGCGGTCGGCCTCGAGCTGCGCCTTCGCGGCGCGCGTCGACGGCGCGTCCTCCACGCTCAGGAGCGCCTCGTCCAGCGTGAGCGCCGCGGCGGAGGCGGCGGCGGCCAGGAGGAGCGCGGCGGCTTTTTTCATGTACGGAATCATGCCTCGCCCTCCGGCGCGAAGACGCTGAGCCCGTGGAGGATCAGCTGCACCGAGCTGTCGATCCAGTTCTCGCGCTCGGCCGGCGGGAAGCCCTGCCGGTAGCCGTGCTGCACCATGGCGTGGAAGCAGCCGAGCACGAAGAGCCGGAACTGCTGGGGCGAAAGCTTTTCGGAAAAGATGGCCGTCTTCAGCCCCTCCTGGAAGAAGGCGTCGATGCTGTCCATCAGCTTGTGCCAGGGCGTGCGCTGCTCGCCCTTCACGCGCCAGTAGACCGGCATCTCGTGGAGGTAGACGCCGCTCAGCTCGGGATGGTCGGCGCAGTAGGCGAGGATGGCGCGGATGAGCGCCGCCGCGCGTTCCAGCACCGTGCCGGGCCGCGCGAACGCCTCGGCCGCGAGCGCGTCGAGGTCGTTCCAGAAGCGGTCGAGGACGTGCGCCAGCACGTCGGACTTGTCCCGGAAGTAGAGGTAGATGCAGCCCGCGCTCACGCGCGCCCCCGCGGCGATGTCGGAGATGCCCGCGGCGTGGAAGCCGCGCTTCGCGAAGAGCGCGGTGGCCGATTCCATGATGTCTTTCGCCTTGTCGCCTTCCCTGTGTCGCATGATCGCCTCGAAACCGTGGTTTCCTGAATCTCACCGAATGAACATTCATTCAAGAATATATCAAGATTGCGCGCCGCCGGCCAGTCCCCCGGGCCGGGTTTCGCGGGAATTCAAGGATGGAGGAGCCGCGGAACGGCTACTCGAGGCCGAAAACGCCCTTCCGGGCCCGGTCGCGCAGCCAAAGGTCGGCCAGGACCAGGGCCGCCATCGCCTCGACCACGGCCGGAGCGCGGAGCGCCACGCAGGGGTCGTGCCGGCCGCGGGCCGCGAGGACCGCGGGCTCGCCGGAGCGCGAGACGGTCTTCTGCTCGAGTCCGATGGTCGCGGTGGGCTTGAACGCCACCCGCCCGACGATCGGCGAGCCGACGGCGATGCCGCCGTAGGTCCCGCCCGCGTGGTTGGAGGCGAAGGAGAAGCCGGACGCGTCGTGGAGGATCGGGTCGTTGTGCTCCGAGCCGCGCATCTCCGCCGCGCGGAAGCCTTCGCCGATCTCGAATCCCTTGCTGGCCGGAATGGAGAGCATCGCCTTCGCGAGCTCGGCCTCCACGCGGTCGAAGACGGGTTCGCCGATTCCAGCGGGCGGATTCGCGATCGCGAAGTCGACGACGCCGCCGACGGAGTCCCGCGCCTTGCGCGCGGCCTCGACGGCGGCGGCCATGCGCGCGGCGGCCCCGGCGTCGGGGCAGCGGACCGCGTTCGCCTCGATCGCCTCGCGCGTCACGGCGAGCGGGTCGAGCGCGCCGGCGCGTTCGGAACCGACCTGCGAGACCCACGCGAGGATCCGCGCGCCGCAGGCCCGTTCCAGGAGCTTGCGCGCGATCGCGCCGGCGGCCACGCGCCCGGCGGTCTCGCGGGCGGAGGAGCGCCCGCCGCCGCGGTGGTCGCGGAAGCCGTACTTGAGGTCGTAGGCGAGGTCGGCGTGGCCGGGACGGTAGAGGCTCTCCATCTCGGAGTAGTCGTTGCTGCGCTGGTCCGCGTTCCGGATCAGGAGCGAAATCGGGGTGACGGTGGTCTTCCCCTCGAAGACGCCGGAGAGGATCTCCACGCGGTCGGCCTCGTTGCGGGGCGTGGTCAGCGCGGACTGCCCGGGGCGGCGGCGGTCGAGATCCGCCTGGATGTCCGCCTCGGAGAGTTCCATGCCGGAGGGGCAGCCGTCCACCACGACGCCCAGCGCGGGCCCGTGGCTTTCGCCCCAGGTGGAGATCCTGAAAATCGTTCCGAACGTGCTGGACATGTCGCCCCCGTTGCCTTTTCCGCTCAAGGTAGCAAAAAGAGGGGCGCGCCCGACATCGCGACCGTGAAGCCGGGCCGCGCCGGAGCCTCGCCCCAGAGCGGGGTCCCGTCGGCGGCGACCGCCTCGATCCGCGGCGCCTCGGCCCATTCCG
>CADBQJ010000158.1 GCA_902796785.1 Fibrobacter succinogenes | reverse complement strand
AGGTTGATGGTGTAGACGCCGATCGAGCCGGTGAGCGGGTTGGAGCCGAAGAGGCCGCCGCCGCGCTTGCGGAGCTCGCGGGTGTCCAGGCGGAGACGGCAGCACATCGACACCGCGTCCTCGGGGTTGAGGTCGGAGTTGACGTAGTTGGCGAAGTAGGGCGAGCCGTAGCGCTTGGTCAGCTCCATGAAGGCCTTGACCGCGGGCGATTCCCAGGGGAAGTCCTTCACGATGTTGAGCGTGGGGACCGGGAAGGTGAAGACGCGGCCCTTGGCGTCGCCTTCCATCATCGCGGCGCAGAAGGCCTGGTTGAAGATGTCCATCTCCTCCTGGTAGTCGCCGTAGACGGACTCCTGCGGCTCGCCGCCGATGATGACCGCGACGTTCGCGAGGGTCTTCGGGGGGCGGATGTCGAACGTGAGGTTCGAGAAGGGGCACTGGAAGCCCACGCGGGTGGGGACGTTCAGGTTGAAGATGAATTCCTGCAGGCACTGCTTGACCTGCTTGAAGGTCAGGCCGTCCTTGCGGATGAAGGGGGCGCAGTAGGTGTCGATGCTGCTCCAGGCCTGCGCGCCGGCGCATTCGCCCTGCGTGGTGAAGGTGGAGTTGACGATCTGGCCCAGGAAGGAGCGGAGGTGCTTGGCCGGGCGGGACTCCACCTTGCCGGGCACGCCGCCGAAGCCGTCGGTCAGGAGCTGCTTGAGGTCCCAGCCGGCGCAGTACGGCCCGAGGAAGCCGAGGTCGTGGATGTGGGCGTCGCCGTCGACGTGGGCGCGGCGCACTTCGTCGGGGTAGACCTTCTGCAGCCAGTAGTACTGGGTGAAGTTCTCGCGGACGTAGTTGTTCAGGCCGTTGACCGAGCGCTGCTGGTTGGCGTTTTCCTTGATGCGCCAGTCCTGGTCGTTCAGGTAGTTGTCGAACAGCTCGATGGTCGCCTCGGCCATGGCGTCCTGGTTGCGGGCGTTTTTCCGGCGTTCGCGGTAGAGGATGTAGGCCTTGGCGGTCTTGACGTGGCCGTTGCGGATCAGGGTCTCCTCGACCAGGTCCTGGATCTCCTCGATGTCGGGGATGCGGTCGCCGAAGCGGGATTCCGCCTGGAAGACGACCATCCGGGAGATGCGCGCGGCGCGCTCCATGTCGGTGCCGCCGCAGGCCATGGCGGCGCGTTCGATGGCATGGGTGATCTTGTTTCCGTCGAAGTTGACGAGGGATCCGTCGCGCTTTCTGATCTGCTGGAACATGTTTCCTCCCCGGGCTTGCCGGTTGTTCGACGCGGGCCTGTTCTTCTCCCGCGATGGTGTTGAATTTTTCTCTCTGAGGAACAATATAGAGTATTTCCGGAAAAAGCGGGCACAATATCTTGTGGTTTTCTCATTTTTCTTCCACAAGGGGGCTAAGTCGTTGCGGAACAAGGGGTTAAGCGGCAAAAACGGGCCGAAATGGCTATTTTTCGCCCCGTCAACACCCCCCAGGGAGGCAAGAAATGTCCAGTTCCGCTCTTTTGGATCGCATTCTCGGAGACGTCAAGGAGGCCATGAAGGCCAAGGACCACGTCAAGCTCGACGCGCTCCGCACCCTCCACTCCGACATCAAGAACATCGCGATCAACTCCCGCACCGAGATCTCCGACGAAACCTGCATCGACGCCATCTCCCGCTCGCTGAAGCAGAAGGGCGACGCCATCGAGCAGTTCCGCAAGGCCGGCCGCGAGGACCTGGTGGAGGAGGAGACCCTCAAGTCGAACTACATGCGGGTCTATCTGCCCGAGCCCCTTTCCGAAGCGGAGCTCGAGGAGATCGTGAAGGCGGCGATCGCCGAGACCGGCGCCACGAGCCGCAAGGACATGGGCGCCGTGATGAAGGCCGTCGGTCCCAGGACCAAGGGCCGCGCCGACGGCCGCGCCGTCTCCGGAATGGTGCAGAAGCTGCTGGGCTAGTCCCGGCCCCTTCCTACAGCCAGAGCGCGGAGGAGATCGCGCGCCGTCCCCGCGAGGTGCGGAGCTCGGCGCGCACGTGCATCGCCTGCGCGGGAAGCTCCACGCGCATCTCCGCCTGGAGGCCGAAGCCGCCTTCGGGCGCGTCGACCGACTTGGCCATCTCCGCGATGGCCCCCTTCAGCCCCGCGAAGACCACGATCCGCGCGACGTCGCCGTAGTCGTCGGAGCTCGCCGCGCGCACGCGCACCGCGCCGGAGGGCTCGCGCTCCAGCGAGATCCAGGGGCCGTCGCCGACGACCGCGCGGTCGCCGTTCAGCGCCTCGACCAGTTCCTTCCGCCCCCATTTCTCCGGAAGCGGGACCCAGGTGCGCACCGCGCCGAAGAGGTGGTCGCGGTTCGCCCAGAGCGAGACGAGGGGAGTCTTGACGCCGGTGGAGCGGTTGAGGTCGCCGTGCGCGTCGGTGCCGCCCGCGGGCAGCAGCCGCTGCCCCTGCATCAGCCGCCGGATCCAGAAGGCGCGGCCGTTGACGAAGTCGACGCCCTGCGCGCCGTTCCAGAACTGCAGCCCGCGGATCCCCTCCACGAGGTCCTCGGGATGCCAGACGCCGCGCCGGAAGACGAGCCGCTCCGCCGCGCCCGCGCGCGCCCGGGGATGGGCCGCGAAGCAGGGAAGCCCGGCCGCGCGCTCCACCGCCTCGGCCACGGAGAGGTCGGGCCTGTTTTTGAACCAGCGCCGGCCGGAGTCGCCGAGCCCTTCTATGTGTTCCTCGTTCCCGAGCACGAGCATGTGGACGTTCTGGCCGAAGACGTTCCCGCAGCTCACCTCCTCGCCGGGGAGGGCGAGCGGCCCTTCGGGGAGCGCGTCGATCTCCGCGAGGAGCGCGCGCCGCTTTTCGCGCGGGTCGCAGGGCTCGCGCGTGTCGGCGCTCGACCAGGAGAAGTCGTAGGAGTGGTCGGCGCAGGCGAACCAGTCCATCCCCATCGCCTTCGCGGCGCGCTGGAGCACGGCGGGCGAGGCCCCGAACTCCACGGGGTCGCTCGTGTAGGCGGTGTGGACGTGGATGTCGCCGCCCTTGAACTCCGGGGGGACGGGCGAGGGCGACCCCAGGCGCGCGACGCGCAGCGGGAAGGGGCCGATCGCGGGCCAGTTGGCGTTGAGCGCGGAGAAGCTCCTCCCGTTCCGGGCCGTCCAGTCGATCCGGACGTTGACCGCGTATTCGCCCGGCTCGTCGGGGACGTCGAGCGCGAATTCGAGGAAGTGGAAGGGCCTGTCGAGAAGGTCGTCGCGCTCGACCGCCGTCGAGGAGACCGGTCCGCCGGAGGAGCCCTCCGCGTCGGCCCGGCGGACGTCGCACGAGAGGCCGCGTAGCCGCACGGGGTAGAGGTCGGCGTGGCGCGCGACCAGGAAGAGCGGGCAGGGCTCGCCGGGGGCGAGGGCGTGGGGCAGGTCGGCGATCAGCTCGGGCTGGCGCCTGTGGAGCGGCGACCAGGGAAGCCGGAACTTGTAGTGGGTCTCGGCGTAGCCCAGGACGGGCAGCGCGGGAAGCGTCCATTCGGGGGAGAGCAGCTGCAGGAGGTCCGGGAACGCCATGCGGAAAAGATAGCCACGCGCGCCTTCAGGCCCCGGGCGCCT
>CADBQJ010000157.1 GCA_902796785.1 Fibrobacter succinogenes | reverse complement strand
TGCGAGCAGGCGAAGCTCTGGACCGAGGACGGCCATCCCGACCTGGTGATGTCGGTCAACGTCTCCGCGCCGCAGTTCACCCATTCCGACGTGGCCGAGACCGTGGAGCGCACGCTCCGCGCCACGGGGCTCGAGGCGCGCCACCTGCGCGTGGAGCTCACCGAAAGCGTGGCGATGTCCGAGGTGGAGCGGGTGATCGACGCGATGAACCGCCTGCGCCGGATGGGCGTCGAGGTCTCCATCGACGACTTCGGGACCGGATACTCCTCGCTCAGCTACCTCAAGCGCTATCCCATCAACGAGCTGAAGATCGACCAGTCCTTCGTGGCCGACCTCCCCAACCCCGACTGCAAGGCGATCATCGAGACCATCGTCTCCATGGCCCGCTCGCTCAAGCTGGAGATCGTGGCCGAAGGGGTCGAGACCGAGCAGCAGCTGGAGTACCTGGAAGCCAGGGGAGTGGACCTCGTCCAGGGCTTCTACTTCGGCGTCCCCATGCGCCCCGCGGACGTGGAGCAGCGCGTCCTGCGGAAGTGGAAGGCCGCGTCGCGGGATGTCGCCTGAGGCGCTCCTCGCCGGCGCGTGGCTCTTCGCCGCCGTCGTCGTCTCGCTCGTCCTCCACGAATGCGCCCACGCCCTCTGCGCCGACCGCCTGGGCGACCCGACCGCCCGGCTCGCCGGCCGCCTGACCCCGAACCCGCTTGCCCACCTGGACCCCTTCGGGACCGCCATGCTCGCGCTGCTGGCCTTCTCGGGCTTCGGCCTGGGGTGGGCGCGGCCCGTGCCGGTCGACCCCCGCGCCTTCCGCCGCCCGCGCCGCGACATGGCCCTCGTCGCGCTGGCCGGCCCCTGCGCCAACCTGCTCCTGGCGCTCCTCTGCGCGGCGCTCGGGGCCGGGGCGGCCGCCCTCGGCCTCCGGGGGGAGCTGCCGCGCCAGGCGCTCTTCGCCGCGGTTTCGGTCAACGCCGCCCTCTTCGCCTTCAACATGATCCCGGTCTTCCCGCTGGACGGGAGCCGCCTGCTGGTCTGCCTTCTGCCGCCCCGCGCGGCGGTTCGGGCGGAGTCGGCCCTCGTCCGGCTGGGGGCGCGGCCGCTGGGGGCGCTCCTGCTCCTGGAGTGGTTCACCCCGGTCAAGCCGCTGGGGGCGCTCGTGCGGCCCGCGGTCCTGCTGGCGGCGCGCCTGGCGGAGGGGCTGTCCGGGTGACTTTTCTTTCCGCTTTCGCCGTTTCCCGCCTTGCCATTCCCGGAGGGGATGGCTATATTTGGCTTCGCAAAATCCATTCCGGAGAATGACCGTGCCTCAACACAAGTCCTGCAAGAAACAGATGCAGCTGTCCGCCGACGCCCACAAGGTCAACCAGGCGGTCCGTTCCTCGATCCGCGACAGCCTCAAGGTCGTCCGCACCGCCAAGAGCAAGGAAGAAGCGATGGCCGAAATGCCCAAGCTCTTCAGCAAGCTCGACAAGGCCGCCAAGAACAGCCGCGCCGGTTTCAACGCCAACCGCGTCGCGAACTACAAGTCCAAGGTCTCCAAGGTCATCAAGAAGCTCGAAGCCGCCAAGTAAGGCGTTCGCTTCCCGTTTCCCCAAGCGAAAACCCGCCTCGGCGGGTTTTTAGCTTATTGGGAAATCTGTTGTAGACAGTGGCTGGAACAGAGTTTATCTTTGATATTATTGGGCGACGCGTCGCCCTTGGATGCGGAACGTTTGACTTCGGCCCTGTCGGACGAAAGCCCGGACAGGCGCTGGAATTGTGAGAGCAAGAGACGAGATAGATGGCGTCGATCAACTTCGCGACTCGCGAGATCAACTGCAAGATCGTGTACTACGGTCCTGGCGTGGGCGGCAAGACCACGAATCTGCAGGTGATCCACCAGAAGCTGCCCAATGACAAGCGCAGCGAGATGGTCTCGTTGGCCACGGAGCAGGACCGCACCCTCTTCTTCGACTTCCTCCCCCTCGACCTGGGCGCCATCCGCGGCTTCAAGACCCGGTTCCAGCTCTACACCGTCCCCGGCCAGGTCTACTACAACTCCACCCGCAAGCTGGTGCTGCGCGGCGTGGACGGCGTGGTCTTCGTGGCCGACTCGCAGAAGAGCCGCCACGCCGAAAACCTCGAAAGCCTCCAGAACCTCCAGGACAACCTGAAGGAATACGGCTTCGACCTCAAGGACGTCCCCTTCGTCCTGCAGTACAACAAGCGCGACCTTCCCGACATCTTCACCGTCGAGGAGATGAACCAGCGCCTGAACTACCTGGGCGTCGACGCCTTCGAGGCCGTGGCCTACAAGGGCGTGGGCGTCGTCTCCACGCTGAAGGCCATCGCCCGCCGCGTCATCGAGAAGTTCAACCAGCGCCAGGCCGCCGCGCGTCCGCTGGCCGGAGCCCGCCCCGCCGCGGCCGCTCCCGCGCCCAAGCCCGCCGCCGCG
>CADBQJ010000156.1 GCA_902796785.1 Fibrobacter succinogenes | reverse complement strand
TCCTCTTGTGCAGGATGTGCGCCAGGCCGACGTTGAAGATCTGGCCGATGTGCTCGTCGTCGAGCGCGTAGATGACCTTGCGCCCGTCGCGGCGGGGCCGGACGAGGCCGGCCGTCCGCAGGATCCGCAGCTGGTGGCTGACCACGGACTGCTCGAGCGAGAGCTGTTCGGAGAGGTCGCCCACGGAGCGCTCCCCGTCGAGGAGGATCTTGACGACGCGGATGCGCGTGGTGTCGCCGAAGATCTTGAAGAACTCCGACAGGTCGAACAGGACGTCCACGGATACCGTCTTCGGAAGCCTTTCACCGGCCATGCGCGCCTCGTGGTGAACGTGTGAACAAGTATTCATACGTCAATATCTAGAAAACGGAAGCGCCCCCGGCAAGGGGGCGCCTGGAAAAGCCGGAACGGGCCGGAATCAGAGGCAGTGCGCGCGGAGCTCTTCGCCGCTCATGGCGCTGAGGTAGGCGGGCGGCACGTCGAGCACGGTGGCGCAGCCGGTCCGCCCCTCCTTCTTCATCCGGGTCAGGGCCCGCGCGTAGGCGATCAGCACGCAGGTGGTGAACTCGGGGTTGGAGTCGAGCTTCAGGCTGTATTCGATCACGTGCGAGTTCTCGTTTTCCCAGCCGGTCTTCCCGGCGCGGATGACGAAGCCGCCGTGGGCGAGCCCGGAGTGGTTCTTCGCGAACTCCTCCTCGTCGACGAAGTGGACGAAGGTGTCGTAGTCGGCGAAGTAGTTGGGCATCGTCTTGATCTCGCGTTCGATGCGGGCGAGGTCGGCGCCGGGCTCGGCCACCACGAAGACCTCGCGCGTGTGCTTCTGGCGCGTGGTCAGCTCGGGGTTTTCGCCGTTGCGGACCGCCTCGAGCGCCGATTCCACGGGGCAGGTGTACTGCTTGGCGTTCTTCACCCCCTCGATGCGGCGGACCGCGTCGCTGTGGCCCTGGCTGACGCCCTTGCCCCAGAAGGTGTAGTCGCGGCCGTTCTCGAGGATCGACTGCGCGTAGACGCGGTTCAGGCTGAAGAGGCCCGGGTCCCAGCCCACGGAGATCATCGCCAGGTGGCCGGTCGCCTTCGCGGCGGCGTCGACGGCGGCGAAGTGGTCGGGGATGCGGGCGTGGGTGTCGAAGCTGTCGATCACGTCGAAGAGCTTCGCGAACTTCGGGGTGAGGACGGGGAGGTCGGTGGCGCTGCCGCCGCAGAGGATCAGGACGTCGATCCTGTCCTTCCACTTCTCCGCGTCGTCGGCGGAGACCACCGGCACGCCGGCGGTCCGGCTCTTGACCGCCGCGGGGTCGCGCCGCGTGAAGACGGCCGCGAGTTCCATGTCGGAGGCGTTCTTGACGGCGCATTCCACGCCGCGCCCGAGGTTGCCGTAACCGAGAATGCCGATTCTGATCATCGTTCCGCTCCTTTGGAAAGCCGAGGCGAATTTTAGAAAAGTCCGTTCCGCGCCGACGCGCCGCCGGCCCGGAAACGGTAGACCAGCGTCCCCTCCAGGTCGGTCCGCCGCACGGGAATCCCCCTCCGGGCGGCCCGCCCCAGCATCTCCGGCGTCGGATGGCCGTAGCGGTTCCCCGTCCCGCAGCTGATCGCGATCTCCCGCGGGCGCAGGGCCTCCAGCAGCGCCTCGGAGGTGCCCGCCCGCGCCCCGTGGTGGCCCGCCTTGAGGAGCGCCACCTCGCCCGGGGGCCCGATGGCGGCGTAGCGGGCGTCGGGGCCGTTCTCCAGGTCGCCGGTCAGCACCAGCCACCGCGCGCAGGAGTCGCCGGAGCAGGGGAACCCGACCTCGGCGACGAGCGTGAGGTCGTTCGCGTTCCCCGCCGGGCGGTCGGCGCGCCCGGGCTGCCGGATCCGGATCCGGACGCGCGGGTCGATCTCCAGGAGCGCCTCGGAGAGGGTGTCGATCCGCCCTCCGGCGCCCGCGAGCGCGGCCAGGGCGCGGTCGTAGCCGGGCGAGGGGCGCTTCGTCGTCCCGCGGGCGACGAAGGTCCGCGCCGGGACGAGCCCGTTCTCCAGCATGGCCGGAAGCCCGCCCCAGTGGTCCGCGTGGGGATGGGTGATCAGCATGGCGTCGGGAGCGCCGCCCGAGGCGCGCAGGGCCTCCACCAGCCGCCGGCCGTCGCCGCGTCCGCCCGGACCGGCGTCGACCAGCAGGCGCCGCCCGTTCGGCGCCGCGAGGAGCAACGCGTCCCCCTGCCCGACGTCGACCACCTCCAGGCGCAGCTCCGGCGCCAGCAGGGAGCGCAGCGGGGCGGCGGCCCAGAGGAGCGCGAGGAGCAGCGCGGCGACCAGCCCGGTGCGCCGCAGCGGCCGCGACCGCTTCCAGCGGGGGAGCGTGAAGATGACGGCGTACC